>DASZQC010000391.1:0-4336 GCA_035549815.1 Dongiaceae bacterium | reverse complement strand
CAATTGAGGAAGTCGATGTTCCACAGCGCGATGAGGCCCATGGTCAGCGGCAGGTTGCGCTCCATCGGCGCTTCGCGGAAATGCCGGTCCATGGCATGCGCGCCGGCCAGGAATTTCTCGAACCCCTCCCAGCCCAGCGCGAGCGCGATGGGCAGGCCGATCGCCGACCACATGGAATAGCGCCCGCCGACCCAATCCCAGAAGCCGAACACATTCTCCACCTCGATGCCGAAGGCCTTGGCCTTGTCGGGTGCGGCGGAAACGGCGGCGAAGTGCCGCGGCACCGCGCTCGGCGACAGGCGCGCCACCAGCCACTCGCGCGCCGCAGTGGCGTTGGCCAAGGTCTCCTGGGTAGTGAAGGTCTTGGACGAGACGATGAACAGAGTGGTCGCCGCGTCCGCGTCGGCCAAAGCCGCCGCGATATGCGCGCCATCGACATTGGAGACGAACTTGAAACTCATCTCGGGATGGCAGAAGGGACGCAGCGCCTGCACCGTCATCGCGGGACCAAGGTCGGAGCCGCCGATGCCGATATTGACCACGGTCTTGATGCGCTGGCCGGTGGCGCCGCGCCATTGGCCGTCGCGCACCCGCGTGGCGAAGTCGCGCATGCGCCCCAGCACCTCGCGCACCGCCGGCATCACATTCTTGCCGTCGACATTCATCGGTGAAGAACCCTGATGACGCAGGGCGATGTGGAACACCGCGCGGTCCTCGGTGCTGTTGATCTTCTCGCCGGCGAACATGCGGTCGCGCCAGGCCTCGACCTCCGCCACCCGCGCCAGCTCGCGCAGCAGGCGCATGGTGTCGCGGGTGACCAGGTTCTTGGAATAATCAAGGGCGAACTCGTCCAGCCGCAGCGAGAAATCGGCGAAGCGGTTGGCATCCTCGGCGAACAGCGCGCCGATGCGGGTCTTTGCCAGCGTCTTCTGATGCGTCTTGAGGGCCGCCCAGGCGGCGCTGCGGGTCAAATCGAGTTGTGCCATATCAACCTCAAGTGTCCGGCCGGCCCCCACGATGCCGGCGCACGATTGCCCCGGCGCATATCGACCATAATCGTCGATGCAAGGCAACCGGTCATGAAAGCTTCGTTTTGCCTGCGCCTTCGTGGAGGGCGGGCCGCGTCATCGGCCGGCGAAGCGATCGGTGGCGGTGACGATGCTCTGGCTCATGCCGGGATGCCCGGCATCGTGGCCGGCCTCGTCGACGACAATCAACTCGCTGCCCGGCCAGTTCTGCGCCAGCCGCCAGGGCGTGACCAGCGGCGTGCCGAGGTCCAGCCGCCCATGGATCAGCACGGCCGGGATCTCGCGGAGCCGACCCAGGTTGCGCAACAGCACGCCTTCCTCCAGCCAGGCGGCATGGCTCCAGTAGTGGGTGACCAGCCGCGCGAAGCCAAGCCGGAAGGCCGGGCTGTCATAGCGTGGATTGGGCGCGTGGTCGGGATGGATGGCTTCGATCGCCGTCTCCCAATCGCACCAGTCGCGCGCTGCTTTCGCGTGAATGGCCGGGTCGGGACTCATCAGCAGGCGATGATAGGCCGCGGGGAGGCTGCCGTTGCGCGCGCTTTCAGGCACGCCATCGCGGAACCGCTCCCAGGCCGCGGGAAAGAACGCGCCGACGCCGCGCGTGATCCAGTCGATCTCCCAGGGTGTCGTGGTGGCGATGCTGCTCAGCACCATCTCCGTCACGCGCTCAGGGAAGCGTTGCGCATAGGCCAGCGCCAGGGTCGATCCCCAGGACGCGCCGCGCACCAGCCATCTCTCGATGCCCAAATGCCGTCGCAGCAACTCGATGTCCGCGATCAGATGATCGGTGGTGTTGGCGGACAGGTCGATATCGGGTTCGCTCGCATGCGGCGTGCTGCGGCCGGCATTGCGCTGGTCGAACAGCACGGTGCGATAGAGAGCGGGATCGAAATAGCGCCGCGCGCCCGGCGTGCAACCGGAGCCCGGCCCGCCATGCAGCACCAGTGCCGGCTTGCCCTTGGGATTGCCGCAGGTTTCCCAATAGAGCCGGTTTCCATCGCCGGCCTCTAGCATGCCGGACTCATAGGGTTCGATCTCGGGATAGAGGCGCGCCATGCGGTGGCGCCCTACAGCAGCTTGCCGGGATTCATCAGGTTTTCCGGATCGAGCGCCTGCTTGATCCGGCGCATCAGCCCCAATTCGACCGGCGATTTGCGCTGCTGCAGCTCGTCGCGCCGCAACTGGCCGATGCCATGTTCGGCGCTGATCGATCCGCCGAATTTCTGGACCTGGTCGTGGACGATCGTGTTCATCGACGCTGTGCGGTCCAGGAAGCGCTCCTTGCTTTCGCCCTTCGGCTGCACCAGGTTGAAATGGATGTTGCCGTCGCCCAGATGGCCGAAGGCCAGGATGCGCACCTCCGGCCAGGCCGCTTGCAAGGCGGGCGTCGCGGAAATCAGGAACCGCGGCACCTCGGCGACCGGCACGGAGATGTCGTGCTTGATGTTGGCGCCCTCGCGCCATTGTCCCTCGACAATGCCTTCGCGCAGCCGCCACATGGCGCGCGATTGCGTGTCCGAGGTGGCGACGGTAGCGTCGGCAATCTCACCGGCTTCCAGCGCCGCCGCCAGCGTGTTCTCGAACGCGGCGGTCAGGTCGAAGGCGGCGCTGCTGGTATTGGCCTCCACCAAAATGGACCAGTCCGGCAAATCCTGCAGCGGCCAGGTGAGGCCCGGCACATGCGCCAGCGCCAGCTCGATGCCGAAGCGCGGCAGCAATTCGAAGCTCACCAATTGATCGGCCATGCCGGCGCGGCAGCGCACCAGCAGCTCCACGGCCTTGTCGAGATGCGGCAGGGACAGGATCGCGGTCGCGCGCGCGATCGGCTTGGGAAACAGTTTCAGCGCCGCCGCGGTGATGATGCCGAGCGTTCCCTCCGATCCGATCAGGAGCTGCTTCAAATCGTAGCCGGTATTGTCCTTGCGCAACTGGCGCAGGCCGGAGAACAGCGAGCCGTCCGGCAGCACCGCCTCCAGCCCCAGGCACAGCTCGCGCGCGTTGCCGAAGCGCAGCACGTTGATGCCACCGGCATTGGTGGCGAGATTGCCGCCGATCTGGCAGCTCCCTTCCGCAGCCAGGCTCAGCGGAAACAGGCGCTCGGCATCGTTCGCCGCATTCTGCAGGTCGGCCAGGATACAGCCGGCCTCGGCGATCATGCTGTTGTTGGCGGGGTCGATGGCGCGGACCTTGTTCATGCGCTTCAGCGCCAGCAGGATCGCCCGGCCGCTCTCGTCCGGCGTCGCCCCGCCGGAGAGGCCGGTATTGCCACCCTGCGGTACGATGGTCACGCCGTGCTGCCGCGCCAGGCGCACGATCGCCTGCACCTGCTCCGTCGTTTCCGGCAGCACCACCGCATGCGCCGCGCCATGATAGATGTCGCGCCAGTCGGTGAGATAGGGCTCGGTCGCGCCCGCATTGGTCAGGCAGTAACGCTCGCCGACAATCGCCTGGAGCCCCGCGATCAGCGGGTCCATGTTCCCGCACTCATGCCATCAATCCTTATTGGCCGGGTGTCAGCGTCAGCCGCGTGACGCCGACATTGGCGCCGATGCCGACATTGCCTTCCACCTGCAACGGCTGCAGCGAAATCTTGCCGCCGTCGCCGCCGAACAGCAGATTCACCTTCACGCCGACACCGGCGGAGCCGCCGGCGCCCGCGCCGGTATAATCGCCGGCCAGCGATCCGGGCGCGACATTGTCGCCCGGCGCGATCACGCCCCACACGATGGACCCGGCGTGAAAATAGCCAAGGTCGAAGCCCCAATCGCGGATCTGGCCGCTATAGCGCTCCACCGTGCCGTTGGAGCGGTTGAACACACAGCTCACATTGCGGTTGGAGCCGATCAGGTAGCCGAAGCCGGACGAGACGTTGCACACCAGGCTGCCGATATTGACGTCGGCGCGCGCCGGCGCGGTCAATCCGGGCGCAATCGCCAGCAGCGCCAGCGCCGCCAGCCCGACCACAGAACGCATCACGCGCATGACCCTCTCCCTGTCCCTTGAGCGGACGCGGTTTCACACCCGCGCCGTGGATTTTGAGCGCTTATGATGGAGCAATCTCCGGAAGGGGGGAACCTGATTCTTGGTCACGTTCGTGTTGAGAGAACCTTCCTCCCTCGACTCGGGGGGAAATATTCAGCGCGGCGCCGCCGCGCGCCGGAGGCGGTCGTTGATGGCCTGTCCCAGGCCCGTCTCCGGCACCGGCATCACGGCGATGGCGCGGAACTTCGGGTCGTCCAATTGGCGCAGCATGGCGAACAGGTTGGCGGCGGCCTCCTGCAAATCGCCGGTGGCGCTTAGATTGAGCG
>DASZQC010000390.1:0-3045 GCA_035549815.1 Dongiaceae bacterium | reverse complement strand
CGGCGAAGCCGCGATAGGCGGAATAGATGACCTTCTCGCCGATCGCCTCTTCCACCGTCGGCACATCGGGCAGTTCGGCGATGCGGGTCGCATTCGCCACCGACAGGATGCGCAGTTTCGTCGGATGCAGGTCATAGAAGCCGCCTTCGCGCACGGCGAGGTCGACATGGCCACCCAGTACCGCGGTCGCCAGGTCGCCGCCGCCGTCGAACGGCACCAGGCCCCAGTTCAGGTCGAACAGCTTCTGATAGAGCATCGATTCCAGCGCGCCGATGGTGGTGCGGCCGACCGTGCCGGAAGCCAGGCGCTTGCCGCCCGATTTGGAGACGTCGATCAGCTCCTTCAGCGACTTGATCGGCGAATCCAGCGGCACGGCGATGGTGCCGGGATCGGAATTGGTCGCGCCGATCATTTCCCAATCGTCCACCGTGCCCTGCAAACGACCCTGCAATTGCAGGATATACTCACCCGGCGGACTCCACGACACGATCGTCTTGCCGTCCGCGGGCGCGCGGAACGCCTGCGCCAGGCCGATGGCGCCACCGGCACCCTCGACATTCTCGATCACCACGTCGGTGCCGAGGGTCTTCGCCCATTCCGCGCCGACCATGCGGCCGAGCAGGTCGAGGCCGCCGCCCGGCGAGCGCGGCACGACGATGGTGATCGGGCCTTCGACGCAACGCGCGTCGGCGGCCATGGCTTGGGCCGCGCCGAAGGTCAACGCGGCCGTCAATCCGATAAGAGCGCCCTTGAGCGCCAGCTTCTTGCTCATTTCTTTCCTCCCGTTCTGTTTTTGACCCGCGCCGGTTGATCCGGCGTTCTAGGCTTAGTGCTTGTGGATGAACCAGGTGTCCGACTTGAAGGGGTACTTCTCCTGCAATCCGTCGAGCAGATCGGTGCCCAATCCCGGCCGGTCCGAAACGATCGCCTTGCCATCGCGGATCTCCGGCGGATGGGTCAGCAACTGGTCGTACGGGTAGACGGGATCGAACTCGTGATAGACGTTGGCGGTGACCTGCGGCGGTGCGGAGGCGAACAGATGGAAGTTGCCCATCGCATTCAGCCCGCCGTCGCAGTGCGGTGAGTATTTCAGGTTCCAGGTCTCGACCAGGTTGATGATCTTGCGCACCTCCGAAAGGCCGCCGGCCTTCGAGACGTTGCACATCACATAGTCGACGCCGCCATGCTCGATGATCCGCTTGATCGAGAAGCGGCCATAGACATTGCCGCCGGTCGCGATCGGCACTTTCGCTTCCTTCGCCAGCCGCGCCGTTTCTTCGTTGTGATAGTGGATGGTGAAGCGGAACGGATCTTCCAGCCAATAGAGATTGAGCGGCTCGACCTCGCGCGCCATGCGCTCCGACGAGCTGAAATCGCCATATTCCGAGTTCACGTCGATCAGCAGCTCGATCTCGGAGCCGAATGCCTTGCGCAGCGCCCAGGCGGATTCCAGGTCGCCCCGGTGCGGCAGGCCGCGGCCGCCGCGCATCTTCAGCGCCTTGTAGCCCTTCTTCACATAGCGCTCGGCCTCTGTGACCAGGTCCTTGAGGTTGTCGAGCGGGCGGTAGCCCAGCACATGGCCGCCGGTATAAAGCGGGATTTCCTTGATGTTGGCGCCGCCCAGCAGCTTATAGACCGGCAGGTTCAGCGCCTTGCCCTTGATGTCCCACAGCGCCGTGTCGATGCCGGCGATACCGGCGATGGCCGCCGAACCGAGCTGCACCGTGCGGGCGAACATGTTGGCCCAAATTTGCTCATTGTCGAACGGGTCGCGGCCGATGACCAGCGGCGCCAAGGTGTGCTCGATCGTCGCAACCACGGCATGGGGATTCTTCAGGTGATAGGCCTCGCCGATGCCGCTGATACCCTCGTCGGTATGCACGCGCACGACCAGCAGGTCCCAGCCGGTCGAGCTGATCTCGCCCTTCAGCCACTGGTGCCCGGGCGGATGCGGAATGCTGAGCGGAATGGTTTCGATGCGCGTGATCTTCATGGGCGTCTCAATCTCCCTGATGATGTTTCTGTTGGGTGATGTTTTCTATTGGCCGGTCTTCTGAACCCGGTTGCGCAGTTTCGCGATCAGCGTCGCGGCCGACCGGCTGATGTGCTGGACCATCTGCGCCTCCGCCTCGGCGGGCTGGCGCGCATAGAGCGCATCGAGAATCCGCTGGTGCTCCTCGATGCGGCCGAGGTCGTAGTCCTTGAACCCGGCGACAAGCAGCCGGAAGCGGTTGATGCGGCCGCGCAGATGCGCGAGCACCTCCGTCAAAGGCTCATTCGCGCATTCGCGCAGGATCACCTCGTGGAACTGCTGGCCCATCTCGATCGCCGCGGGGAAGTCACGCTCCTCCACATACCGGCGCATGGTGTCTAGCTTGGCCGCCATGTCGTCGAGATCCAGTGTGCGCAGGCGCGAGGCCGCGAGGCGCGTCGCCAGGCCCTCCAGGTTGGCCCGCACGACATAGAGCTGCTCCAGCTCGTTCAAATCGAGCGGCGCCACCGAGACCCGGCCGTTCGGCTGGCGGATCACGTAGCCGTCCTGCTCCAGCCGCACCAAGGCCTCGCGCACCGGGCTGCGGCTGACCTGTAGCCGCATGGACAATTCCGGCTCGCTCAGCTTGTGGCCCGGCAGGAACACGCCCTCGATAATCGACTGGCGGATCTGCCGATAGGCAGTCTCCTGCAGGGCTTCTCTTTCATTGGTCTCGGGCACGGATGTCATAGGAATTTTTTGTCGGCAATTTCTTAGTTCTGTCGACATTAATGGCAAGTCTGTCGACAGATTGTCAAGGCGCATGACGATTGGGTTACCAGCGCCCCTAAAACCGCCGCCCAGGCTCTATATCGAACACGATTAAATCGGATGGTTGACAGGGATGATGCGAACTTCTAAATGAATCGTATTCGATCTAATCGGATACGATAATTATCCCACGAAACCCGGTGTGCCGACAGCACCCATTTGGTTCAGGAGCGATTGATGAGACGAACATTCCTTGGTTTGAGCGCTGCGGCGCTTCTCTTCTCGGCGATTCCGGCCTCCGC
>DASZQC010000389.1:0-4485 GCA_035549815.1 Dongiaceae bacterium | reverse complement strand
ATTCCCGGCACCGGCGGCGTGTTCGAGGTGCGGGTGGACGGAAAGACCATCTGGTCGCGCAAGGGCGAAGGCCGCCATGCCGAACTGACCGAGCTGAAGCAGCGCCTGCGCGACGTCATCGCGCCGGACAAGGCGTTAGGGCATTCGGATCGGAAGCGCGAGGAGTAATCTCCGCCTAACCACGTCATGCCAGGGCTTGGCCCTGGCATCCACGAGTTTGCCGGCTACATCGCCGTATTCCAGATAGACACTCGTGGATGGTCGGGCCAAGCCCGACCATGACGAGCGAGTGTGTAGGCTCAGCGAGCCGTCAGATATTCACATCCAGCGCATAGCCCGCGGAGCGGACGGTACGGACCAGATCGGCCGCATCGTCGATATTGATCGCCTTGCGCAGGCGGCGGATATGCACGTCGACGGTGCGCGGCTCGACATAGATGTCGCGGCCCCACACATGGTCGAGGAGCTGCTCACGGCTGAACACCCGGCCCTGGTTCTCCAGCAGGAAGCGCAGCAGGCGGAACTCGGTCGGGCCCAGATGCACGTCGGCCTGGCCGCGGCGCACCCGGTGGGTCGCCAGATCCATGCTGAGGTCCTGGTATTGCAGCACCTCGGTCTCGGTCTGCGGCAGGGCGCGGCGCAGCACGGCGCGGCAGCGCGCCACCAGCTCGGAGGGTGAGAATGGTTTCGTTACATAGTCATCGGCGCCGACCTCGAGGCCGCGCAGCTTGTCGGTCTCTTCGCCGCGCGCGGTCAGCATGATGATGGGGGTGCGGCGATGTTCCGGCGAGCGGCGGATCTGCCGGCAGACTTCGATGCCGGAGAGGGCGGGGAGCATCCAATCCAGCAGGATCAGATCCGGGCGCTGCTCCTTCACGATCAGCAGCGCTTCCTCGCCGTTGGCGGCGTCGATCACCCGGAAACCTTCGCGCTCCAGGTTATAGCGCAGCAGCGTCACCAAAGCCGCTTCGTCTTCCACCACCAGAACCAGGGGCTGGCCCTGCGCTTCCCGAGCGGGCAGCGCGTTGGGCCGCGGTCGATCAGCCATTGATTGGAACATTGGTCGTGTCGCCTTTCGGTCTCTCTTCGGCCAGGTCGCGGCCATGAACCAGGTAATAGACGATCTCCGCCACGTTGGTGGCGTGATCGCCGATGCGTTCAATATTCTTGGCAATGAACAGCAGGTGCGTGCAGGGCCCGATGTTGCGCGGGTCCTCCATCATATAGGTCAGCATCTCGCGGAAGACGCTGTTGTACATCTCGTCGACTTCCTCGTCGCGCCGCCAGGCGGCCCGCGCCGCCTCCGCATCCTTGGCGATATAGGCGTCCAGCACATCCTTGATGATGCTGAGCGCCAGGCGGCTCATGCGCGGGATGGAGGCGACCGGCTTCATCGGCGCCACATTGGACAGCACGATGGCGCGCTTGGCGATGTTCTTGGCGTAGTCGCCGATACGCTCGATGTCGGACGCGATCTTGATCGCCGCCACCACTTCGCGCAGGTCTTGCGCCATCGGCTGGCGCAGGGCCAGCAGGCGCACGGTGAACTGGCCGACCTCGGTCTCCAGATTGTCGATGCGCCTGTCGTCCTGCACCACCTGCGCGGCCAGCTCGCTGTTGCGGCGGACCAGGCACTCCACCGCGCGGTCGAGCTGCGCCTCGGCCAGCCCGCCCATCTCGGCGATGATGTTGTTGAGGTGCTTCAGCTCCTCGTCGAAGCTCTTGACGATATGGTCGGCCTGTTTGTTCAGCATGATGCCCTCGGTTTCCCGCTCAGCCGAACCGGCCGGTGATGTAGCCCTGGGTGCGCTCGTCGCGCGGGCTGGTGAAGATCTGCTCGGTGTCGCCCCATTCGACCAGATTGCCGAGGTGGAAAAACGCGGTCTTCTGGCTGACGCGCGCGGCCTGCTGCATCGAGTGGGTGACGATGATGATGGTGTAGTTCTCGCGCAACTCGTCCATCAGTTCCTCGATCTTCGCCGTGGCGATCGGGTCGAGGGCCGAGCAGGGCTCGTCCATCAGGATCACTTCCGGCGAGACGGCGATGGCGCGGGCAATGCACAGGCGCTGCTGCTGGCCGCCGGACAGGCCTGTGCCTGGCTGGGCCAAGCGGTCCTTCACCTCGTTCCACAGGCCGGCGCGCTGCAGGCTGACCTGCACGATGTCGTCCAGCTCCGCCTTGTCGTGCGCCATGCCGTGGATGCGCGGGCCATAGGCGATGTTGTCGTAGATCGACTTGGGGAACGGGTTCGGCTTCTGGAACACCATGCCGATGCGGGCGCGCAGCATCACCACGTCCAGCTTCGGATCATAGATGTTGTCGCCGTCCAGCTTGATGTCGCCGGTCACGCGGCAACCGTCGATCACGTCGTTCATCCGGTTGAGGCAGCGCAGATAGGTCGACTTGCCACAGCCCGACGGGCCGATCAGCGCCGTCACCTGCTGCGCCGGCACGTCGAGGTCGACGTCGAACAGGGCCTGCTTCTGGCCGTAGAAGACGCAGACCTTGCGGCTGGTCATCTTTGGCGCTTCGTCGGGCCGCAGGGCCGGGGCCGCCTTCGTGGCGGCGTTGGCCGCGATCGCTCCGCTCACATCCATTTTCTTGCTCGCCTGTCCCGCTGTTTTTTCCAATGCCACAGCCATGCCCTGCTCCTACCAGCCCAATCTACCAACGCCGTTCGAACCGGCGGCGGATCATCACCGCGGCCGCGTTCATCAGCACCAGGAACACCAGCATCACCATGATGCCGGCCGAAGTACGCTCGACGAAGCCGCGCTCCGGCGCGTCCGCCCACAGGAAAATCTGCACCGGCAGCACCGTCGACGGGTCGGTGATCGACTTCGGCACGTCGACGATGAAGGCCACCATGCCGATCATCAGCACCGCCGCCGATTCGCCCATGGCGCGCGCCGTGCCGATGATGGCGCCGGTCATGATGCCGGGCATGGCGAGCGGCAGCACATGGTGCATCACCACCTGCTGCTTCGAGGCGCCGACGCCATAGGCCGCTTCGCGGATCGAGGGCGGCACGGCCTTCAGCGCGGCGCGGGTGGCGATGATGATGGTGGGCAGCGTCATCAGCGACAGCACCATGCCGCCGACCAAGGGCGCGCCGCGCGGCAGGCCGAAGAAGCCGAGCAGCACCGCCAGGCCCAACAGACCGAACACGATGGAGGGCACCGCGGCCAGATTGTTGATGTTGACCTCGATCACGTCGGTGATCTTGTTCTTGGGCGCGAACTCTTCCAGATAGACCGCCGCCGCCACGCTGATCGGCAGTGACAACAGGATTGTGGTGATGATGGTCAGGAAGGTTCCCATCATGGCGCCGCCAAGGCCCGCCTGCTCCGGCTCACGCGAATCGCCGGTGGTGAAGAAATTGACGTTGAAGGTGCTGGTGATGGCGCCTTCCTGGTCCAGCTTGTCGAACCAGGCAACCTGCTGGTCCTTGATCGGCCGGTCGGATTCCGGCACCCCGCGGCTGATGCGGCCCTTGGCCAGCATGTCGATATCGGTGGAGGCGAGCACCGCGAAACGCTGGGTCGTGCCGATGATGGCAGGATTGGCCCGGACCGCGTCGCGCACCACATTGCCGGCGGCGTTGCTGAGGAAGTCCGACAAGGCGCGGCGATCGGCGCGCGACTCCACTTCCGGGAACAGGGCCCGCAGCGAGTCGCGCACCACCGCCTGATAGTCTCCGGTGCCGAGCGAGTCCGCGGAGCGGTCGCCCGCCGGGTCGACCTTGGCGGCGTCGATATTCACATCGAGGACGATGCGCGTCTGCCAGAAGGCGCTGTAACCCTGCGCCACCACGGTGACCGCCAGGAAACCCAGCATGAACACGGCAAAGCCGATCGCCAGAATGCCATACAGGCGGAAACGGCGCTCCGCGGCATAGCGGCGGCGGATACGGCCTTCCGACAGATCGGGGCGGCGCAGCTTGGCCGTGGTGCTGGAGCCGGTCGGACCGGAGAGGACGGCGTCAGTCATATTTCTCTCGATACTTGCGCACCACCCGGAGGGCGATGATGTTGAGGCAAAGCGTCACGACGAACAGCAGCAGGCCGAGGGCGAAGGCGGCGAGCGTCTTCGGGCTGTCGAATTCCTGGTCGCCTACCAGCAGGGTGACGATCTGCGCGGTCACGGTGGTCACCGCCTGCAACGGGTTGGCGGTCAGGTTGGCGGCGAGGCCGGCTGCCATGACCACGATCATGGTCTCGCCGATCGCGCGGCTGGTGGCGAGCAGCACGGCGCCGACGATGCCGGGCAGGGCCGCCGGGAACACAACCTGGCGGATGGTTTCGGACTTGGTGGCGCCCAGCGCATAGGAACCGTCGCGCAGGCTCTGCGGCACCGCGTTCATGACGTCGTCCGACAGCGAAGAGATGAAAGGAATGATAATCACACCCATGATCAGGCCGGCGTCCAGCGCGCTTTCCGAAGCGACGTTAAGCCCGACGACGGCGCCGGCGTCGCGCAGAATG
>DASZQC010000388.1:0-9948 GCA_035549815.1 Dongiaceae bacterium | reverse complement strand
TTCTGGCTGCTGCTGATCGGCGGCGCCCTGCCCTTCCTGCTGTCGGTCAGCCGCCGCTCGGTGGAACATCTGCTGCGCCCCGTGGAAGGCATGCCGGAGGATCGCGCGCCGGTCCTGGCCGCCGTGGCGCTGGAGCGCGGGCTGCGGGCCGTGCTCATCATCGGCGCGGCCCTGCTGCTGGCCTATGCCTGGGAGATCGACCTGATCGCGCTGACCGCGCGCGACAATGTGGCGACGCGGCTGATCCGCGGCGCGCTCAGCGCCGTGGTCATCGTGCTGGTCGCCGATTTCGCCTGGCGGCTGGCGCGGGCGCTGATCGATCGCAAGCTGACGGTGACAGCGGCGCCAGACAAGATGACCGTCGAGGAGATCCGCCGCGCGGCGCGCCTGCGCACGCTTCTGCCGATCCTGCGCAACGTGCTGATGGTGTCGATCATGGCGGTGGCGGCGATGATGGTGCTGGCCTCGCTGGGCGTGGAGATCGGTCCGCTGATCGCCGGCGCCGGTGTGGTCGGCGTCGCCGTCGGCTTCGGCGCGCAGACCGTGGTGAAGGACGTGATCAGCGGCGTCTTCTACCTGCTGGACGACGCCTTCCGCGTCGGCGAATACATCCAGAGCGGCAGCTACAAGGGCACGGTCGAATCCTTCTCGCTGCGCTCGGTGAAACTGCGCCACCATCGCGGGCCGCTTTACACCGTGCCGTTCGGCGAGCTGGGTGCGGTGCAGAACATGAGCCGCGACTGGGTGATCGACAAGATGCAGATCGGCATCACCTATGACAGCGACCTGGACAAGGCCAAGAAACTGATCAAGCAGATCGGCAAGGACCTGGCCGCCGATCCGGAGTTCGGCCCGAAGATCATCGAGCCTTTGAAGATGCAGGGCGTGGAACAGTTCGGCGAGTTCGCGGTGCAGATCCGCATGAAGATGATGACCAAGCCCGGCGAGCAATTCCCGATCCGGCGCAAGGCCTTCGCCATGATCAAGAAGGCGTTCGACGCCAACAACATCAACTTCGCCTTCCCCACCGTGGCCGTGGCGGGCGGCGAAGATGCGGCGGCGGCGGCGAAGATCGCGATGGAATCGGTACGCGCGAAGGAAGAGCCGGCTTAGGGCGAGCATTCGCAGCATAGTCCCCTCCCCCCGTTCCGGGAGGAGGAGCGTTAGGCGGATTCCGATTAACCCCGATAATTCGCCACGTAATCCGCTTCGTCGATCTCGATGATCGTCGCGGTCTTGCGCGCGCGCGCCTCGCGCAGCAGCTTCGGCAGATCGGCGGGATCCTTCAGCTTCACCGCCTCGCAGCCAAAGCCCTTGGCCAGGGTCTGGAAGTCCGGCGTCCAGATATCGACGCCGATGGGGTGGATCTGCTTCGAGATCATGTAGTTCTTGATCTCGCCATAGCCGTTGTTGTTCCACAGCAGCACGATCACGGGCACCTCGATCTCGCGCGCGGAGGCCAGCTCCTGGATGCTGAATTGCAATCCGCCGTCACCGGCGACGCAAACCACCGGCCGGTCGGGCGCCGCGAGCTGCGCACCGATCGCCGCGGGCAGCGCATAGCCCAGGGTGCCGTACCCGGTGGAAGAGGTGAAATAGCTGCGCGGCGCGGCGGAGGGGTAGTAGATCGAGGCCGCATAGACCGGCTGCGCCGAATCGCCGACCAGGATCGCGCCGGGCAACGCATCGCGCGTCGTTTCCATCAGATGCAGGCAGGCCTTGTAGAGCGGGCTCATATCCGCGATCAGCTTGCCGCACGCGGCAGCGGCACGTGCCGCTCCGTCGCGGCGCTTCGCGACGTTCAGCATGGGAACCAGCGCGGCGCAGGCCTCGCTGGCGTCGGCGACGATCGGCAGGTCGACCAGGCGCGAGCGCGCGATCTGCTGCGCGTCGATGTCGATGCGGATGCTCTTGCCCTTGAATTGCGCGCCGCCCAGCTCCAGCCAGTCGTAATCGGTCGGGCCGAACTCGGTGCCGATGGCGAGGACCACGTCGGCCTCCTCGATCAGACCGATGGCCGGCGGCATGGAGGGATTGCCCGGCACCGCCAGCGGATGGTCCGGCGGCAGCAGGCCGCGGCCATTGACCGTCATCAGGACCGGCGCGTCCAGCTTCTCGGCAATCTCGCGCACGAAGGGGTTGGCATCCTGCGCACCGCCGCCGACCAGCAGCAGGGGCATCGTCGCGCGGTCCAGCAGCTCCGCCGCCTCGCGCAAGGCGGCCGGGGAAGCAGCCGGAGCGGCAGGCGGTGTGGCGGCCTTAATCGGCGGCAGGCCGTCGGCCGACGCGGTGATGACATCCAGCGGCAATTCGATATGCACCGGGCGCGGCCGCGCCCCAGCGAAGACGGCAAAAGCGCGCGCCACCACCTTGGGCAGTTCCGACGGCTTGGTCACCGTGTGGCTGAAACCGGACACCTGCTTGATCAATTGCCGCTGGTCCTGCAGCTCGTGCAGCCAGCCCTCGCCGGAGCCGATCTGGCCCAATGCGTTGACCGCGGAGATCACCAGCATGGGGATGGAATCGCCATAGGCCTGGGCCATGGCGGTCGCGATGTTGGTCATGCCCGGGCCGGTGATGATGAAGCACACGCCCGGCTTGCCGCTCACCCGCGCATAGCCGTCGGCCATGAAGCCGGCGCCCTGTTCGTGCCGCGGCGTGATGTGCCGCAACCTTGTGTTGGGCATGCCGCGATAGAGCTCGACGGTATGGACCCCCGGGATGCCGAAGACGACTTCCACGCCATAGGCTTCCAGCAATTCGGCCAGGTACATGCCGACGGTTTTCATGCTTATCCCCTGATCTCTCATGCATTTCCGCCGCCTGCACAAATCTTGGGCGGAATTCGCCCCATCCATAGCGCGTCCGCAACGGATTTGCGATTCCCCCTTTTGGTCAGGGATTGGGGGTGCGCCGATTGGCTCATTTGACAGCGGCCCCGGCCATCGCCCATTGATGGCCCGGTTCCGGTCGATCATGATCTTTGCGGTGCGCATGCAGCTTCGTTCCATCATCCTTGGCCTGGTCGTGCTCGTCGGCGTGGCGGGCGGCGCGTACGCCGTCTGGCAGAGATATCAGAGCGATTCCCTGCCCGACGGATTTGCCCGTGCCAACGGCCGGGTCGAGGCGACGCAGATCGAGATCGCCAGCAAATTGCCCGGGCAGTTGCTCGAGGTCCGCGTGCGCGAGGGCGACGACGTCGTCGCCGGCCAAGTGTTGGCGCGGGTGGAATCGGACGAGGTGGAAGCGCAATTGCGCGGCGCCGAATCCGAAGTTTCGCGCCTGCAGAAGAGCGTCGCGGAGGCGGAGGCCGAGCTGGCCCGCCTGCACAGCCAGACCGCCTATGAGCGCAGCGAGCTGGTTCGTGTGCAGAAAGTGTTCGAGAAGGGCTTCGCCGCGAAGGACAAGCTGGAGGCGCAGCAGACCAGGTACGCGGCGGCGCAGGCGGCGGAACGCGCGGCCCAGGCCGCCGTGGACGGCGCGACCGACGCCATCCAGACGGGGCGCGCCGAGATCGACCGCTTGAAGAGCCTGCTGGTGCATGCGGAGCTGAAGGCGCCCAAGGCGGCGCGCGTGCAATATCGCCTGGCCGAGCCGGGCGAGATCCTGGCCACCGGCGGCCGTGTGCTGACGCTGATGGATCTCGACGACGTCTATATGACGGTGTATCTCGCCGCGGCGGATGCCGGGCGGCTTGCCATCGGCGGCGAAGCGCGATTGGTGATGGACGCGGCCCCCGCCTATGTGTTCCCGGCCAAGGTCTCCTTTGTCGCCGCCGATGCGCAATTCACGCCGAAATCGGTCGAGACCCAGAGCGAGCGCGAGAAGCTGATGTTCCGCGTCAAACTGGTGGTCGATCCGGAGCTGGTGCAGCGTTTCCGCGCGCAAGTGAAGCCGGGCCTGCGCGGCATCGCCTATCTGCGCCTCGACAAGGAGGCCGCCTGGCCGGCCGAGCTGACGCCGAAGCTGCCGCAATGACCGGCGAGCTTGGCGCCAGTGACATCGTCGCGGCGCTGGATCGGGTTTCTCACGGCTACGGCAAGGTCACCGCGCTCAAAGACATCGACCTCGCCATCCCGGCGGGGCGCATGGCCGGGCTGATCGGGCCGGACGGCGCCGGCAAATCGACGCTGCTGGGCCTCATCGCCGGCACCAAGAAGTTGCAAGCGGGCGCCATCCGCGTCCTGGGCGGCAACATCGCCGACGAGGCGCACCGGCGGCAATGCTATGCGCGGATCGCTTTCATGCCGCAGGGGCTCGGCCGCAATCTTTATCCGACGCTGACGGTGGCGGAGAATCTGCATTTCTTCGGCCGGCTCTACGGACAGGGCCGCAAGGAACGGCAGGAACGCATCACGGAGCTGTTGCGCGCCACCGGACTCGATCCCTTTCCCGACCGACCGGTGGGCAAGCTGTCGGGCGGCATGAAGCAGAAACTCGGCCTGTGCTGCGCGTTGATCCACGATCCCGACCTGCTGATCCTGGACGAGCCCACCACCGGCATCGACCCGCTGTCGCGGCGGCAATTCTGGGATCTGATCGACCACATCCGCGCGCGCCGCAGCGGCATGAGCGTGCTGGTCGCCACCGCCTATATGGAGGAGGCCGAGCGGTTCGACTGGCTGGCCGCCATGTCGGAGGGCCGTGTGATTTCCACCGGCACGGCGGCGGAATTCGAGCAGCGTACCGGCGCCGCCAGGCTGGAAGAGGCCTTCATCCAGCTGCTGCCGGAGGAGAAGCGCGCCGGCCACCAGCCGGTCGTGCTGCCGCCGCGCGGTGAGGCCGACGGCGTGCCGGCGATCGAGGCCACCGATCTGACCTGCCGGTTCGGCGATTTCACCGCCGTCGACCGCGTCAGCTTCCAGATCCAACGCGGCGAGATCTTCGGCTTCCTCGGCTCCAACGGCTGCGGCAAGACAACCACCATGAAGATGCTGACCGGCCTGCTGCCGGCCAGCGCAGGCGAGGCGAAGATCTTCGGCCGCACGCTCGACGCCGGCGACCTGCAGACCCGTCGCCATGTCGGCTACATGTCGCAGAGCTTCTCGCTCTATTCCGAGCTGACGGTGCGGCAGAACTTGCGGCTGCACGCGCAACTGTTCCACCTGCCGGCGGCGGAGATTGAGCCGCGCATCGCCGAGATGTTGCAGCGGTTCGGGCTCGCCGAAGTCGCGGATGCCTTGGCGCCAGCGCTGCCGCTCGGCGTGCGCCAGCGTCTGTCGCTGGCGGTGGCGCTGATCCACAAGCCCGATCTGCTGATCCTGGACGAGCCGACGTCGGGCGTCGATCCGGTGGCGCGCGACGAATTCTGGCGCTACCTGATCGACCTGTCGCGACGCGACGGCGTCACCATTTTCATCTCCACGCATTTCATGCACGAGGCGGAGCGCTGCGATCGCATCTCGCTGATGCATGCGGGGCGCGTGCTGGCCGTCGGCACGCCGGGCGAATTGGCGCAACAGCGCGGCGGAGGTTCGCTCGACGATGCCTTCGTCGCCTATCTGCAGGAAGCGGCGGGTCCGGCGCCGGCGCCGGCCGCGGATTCGGTGCGCGGCGCCTCCGACGGAAGCGGAATCGCAGCGGCGGCGAAGTGGTTCAGCTTCGACCGGCTGGCGGCGTTCGCGCTGCGCGAGCTGACCGAGATTCAGCGCGACCCGATCCGCCTTGCCTTTGCCCTGCTCGGGCCGCTGATCCTGCTCGTCACCTTCGGCTTCGGCATCTCTTTCGATGTGGAGCGGCTGCCTTTCGCGGTGCTGGACTCCGACCGCACGCCGGAGAGCCGTGAGCTGATCCAGGCGCTCAGCGGCTCCCGCTATTTCGTCGAGCAGCCGGAACTGAACGATATCGCGGAGCTGGAGCACCGCCTGCAGGCCGGCGCGGTCAGCCTGGCGATCGAGATTCCCTCCGGCTTCGGCCGCGACGTCTGGCGCGACGCGCGGCCGGAAATCTCGGTCTGGCTCGACGGAGCGACGCCGTTCCGGGCGGAAACCGCGCGCGGCTATCTCGACGGCTTGATGGTGCAGCACGCAGCGGAGCTGGCCCGGCGCCAGGGCGGCGATCCCGGCGACCTGCTGGCGGTGACGTTCCAGCCGCGCCTGCCCTTCAATCCCAGCTTCGAGAGCGTCTATGCCATCACGCCGGGCGTGATCATGCTGCTGCTGGCGATGATCCCGGCGATGATGACGGCGCTGGGCGTCGTGCGCGAAAAGGAGATCGGCTCCATCGCCAATTTTCACGCCACGCCGGTCAGCCGGCTGGAATATCTGGCGGGCAAGCAGGCGCCTTATATCGGCATCGCGCTGCTGAGCTTCTTCAGCCAATGGCTGACCGCCATCCTCATCTTCGGCATCGACACCAAGGGCGCGCCGGCCGCGCTGATCGCCGGCGCGCTCATCTACGTCATGGCGACGACGGCGTTCGGCCTGCTGGTCTCCACCTTCGTGCGCACGCAGATCGCGGCGATCTTCGCCGCTGCCATCATCATCATGATTCCAGCGGCCAATTTTTCCGGCTTCCTGACCCCGGTCTCGTCGCTGGATGACGCCGGCCGGCTGTTCGGCCTCGCCTTTCCCTCCGCCTGGTTCCAGCAGGTGAGCCTGGGCGTCTTCGTCAAGGGGCTGGACTGGCCGGACCTGTGGCCCAACCACCTTGTCCTGGTGGGGTTCGCGCTGCTCTATCTGGCACTGGCGATCCTGCTGCTGCGCAAGCAGGAGGCCTGAGATGCGGCGGATGATCGACAATATCCTGCGGCTCGGGGTCAAGGAGTTGCGGAGCCTCTATGCCGACCCGGTGCTGCTGATCCTGATGCTCTATATCTTCACCCTGGCGATCTACCAGGTGGCGCAGAACGTGCGCATGGAAGTGGAGGATGCGGCGATCGCCGTGGTCGACGAGGACCGCTCGCAATTGTCGCGCCGGCTGGCCGACGCCTTCCTGCCGCCGCAATTCAAGACGCCCATGGAGATCGACGCGACCGAGGTCGATGCCGGGCTGGAGAACGGCGATTTCATCTTCGCCCTCACCATCCCGCCGGACTTCGAACGCGACCTGCTGGCCGGGCGCAAGCCGGAGCTGCAGCTCGACGTCGACGCCACCGCCATGTCGCTGGCCGGCAACGGCGCTGTTTATATCGAGAACATCGTGCTGCGCGAGATCGCCGTGGCGCAAGGCCTGGCGGCGGCGGAAAGCGCGCTGCCGTTCGAGGTGGTGGTGCGCGCCGCCTTCAACCCCAACCTGTCCTCCCGCCAGTTCATGGCGATCATGCAACTGACCGAGAACATCACCATCCTGGCCATCATCCTGACCGGCGCGGCGCTGATTCGCGAGCGCGAGCACGGCACCATCGAGCATCTGCTGGTCATGCCCGTGACGCCGTTCGAGATCATGTGCGCCAAGATCTGGGCCAACGGCGCCGCCATCCTGGCCGCCAGCGCGCTGTCGCTTTATGCCGTGGTGCAAGCGGTGCTGCACGTCCCGGTCGCGGGATCCGTGCCGCTGTTCCTGGCGGGCACGGCGGTGTATCTGTTCGCGGCAACCGCGCTTGGCATCTTCCTGGCGACACTCGCCGGATCGATGCCGCAATTCGGCCTGCTGTCGATCCCGGTCTTCGTGGTGATGAACCTGCTGTCGGGCGCAGCGACACCGCTGGAAAGCATGCCGGAATGGCTGCAGACCACCATGCAGGCCTCGCCCTCCACCCATTTCGTGAAGCTGGCGCAGTCGATCCTGTTCCGCGGCGCCGGCATCGACCTGGTCTGGCAGCATCTGGCGCCGATCGCGCTGATCGGCGCGGTGCTGTTCGCGATCGCCCTGGCGCGCTTCCGCCGCGCCATCGCCAAGGCATGAGCCGGCGGCGTCAGGTGACTCGCACCATCCCGGTCATATGCGGATGGAAGCGGCAAACGTAGGGAAACTGGCCTGCGGTCGGAAAAACGATCTCCTTGCTTTCGCCCCCGCGCACCGTGCCGGTATCGAAGGACTTGTCCCCCGCCGTGGCGGTGTGGGGCACCAGGTCATGATTGATGAAGGTGATGCTACGACCGGCCTTGATCTCGATCTCCGCCGGCGCGAAGGCGAATTTCGTCATCTCCACGGTGGCCGATGCCGGCTCCTGCGCCATCGCATCAGGCGCCAATGGCAGCAGCGTCAAGGCAAGAAGCCGGCGCAAGATGCCGCGCCGGCCTTCCGTTCCATGCAGGTCGGTCATTGGCCGAGCTTCGCAACCATCTGTTTGCCGTGTTCCTCATGCGCCTGGAAGGTGGCCAGGGCTTGACCGAGCAATGCTTTCAGTTCCTCATTCTCGACATTTGGGATGAACGCACCGCTGACCACGCCATTGACACTCCGGTGATAGGCCAGCTCGTTGGCGGCATAGGCCTTGTCGAAGGCGGGGCCGGACAGTTCCGCCAATTCCTTGATCTTGGCATCAGAGCCGGTCAGCAAGGACTGGCTGAACGCATTGTCCTGCGGCTGCGCCTTCAGCTTGTCGAGGAGGGCCAGGGCCGCGTCGTTCACCGCCTGATGGTCGCGCAACATCAGCTCCGCGAACTCGCGCACGTCCGCATTGTTCGACAACGCCAGCGCCAGATGCGCATTGCGGATGTCGATATTGCCGGCGACGTAGGCCGCATGCGCTATCTCCAGGTCGTTCAACCTCGCTGGATCGGGCGCCTGGGCCACACTTTGGTTGGCGCCGCTGTCGGCGCAGGCCGCCGCAACTACGATCAGAGCCAGGGATGCGAAGCGGCGCATCCGGGTGATCCAGGCAAAACCGCTTAGGGAACTTCCACTCATCTTAACCTCTCCTTCCTGGGGGTAATCCGCTTGCGCCTTTCACAAGCGCGCGAGACTTCGATGCGGCAGCCTTGTCCAGCGTTCCGCCAAGGTTCAGAGTGCGAGGCGCAGAGTGGATCGCGTTGAGAAATGGCGGGAACGCCGGCGTCGGTCCCCGCATCTAAGACGCATCGCAGCAAGCCGGGACCGCTTCATGCCGCAGGCACGCGCCCTTATCGCCGAAACCGAACAAGCGCTGATCGCCCGCGCCTTGCGCCGCGAGCCGGATGCGCTGGCTCTGCTGATGCGGCGCAACAACCGGCGGCTCTATCGGGCCGCCTGGGGCATCCTGCGCGACGAGCAGGAAGCGGAAGATGTCGTTCAGGAAAGCTACCTGAAGGCTTTCGCCGGGCTGACGAAATTTCGCGGCGAGGCGGCGCTGTCCACCTGGCTGACCCGGATCGTGATCAACGAGGCGCTGATGCGCCGCCGAAAGACGAATCGCCTCGTGACGGACGAATTCGAGAATGTCGTGCAACTACACCGGCCCGAAAGCGATGCGCCGGTGGAGAATCCGGAGGGTGCCGCCATGCGCGGCCAGTTGCGAACCTATCTGGAAGCGGCCGTCGGCAGCCTGCCGGAGGACCAGCGCGCCGTCTTCGTACTGCGCGCGCTGGAGGAGATGAGCGTCGAGGAAACGGCGGAAGTTCTCGATCTCAATCCGCAGACCGTGCGTACCCGCTTTATGCGCGCCAGGCGGCGCCTGCAAAGCCAGTTACAGGCCGAGATGAAGGCGACCTTCGGCGAGATGTTGACCTTCGACGGCGCCCGTTGCGACCGACTGGTCGCGCGGGTGCTGGAGCGGCTTTCCGCTATTCCTCCGGCTTGAATTTCAGCGCCAGACCGTTGATGCAGTAGCGCTGCCCGGTCGGTTCCGGGCCGTCCTCGAACACATGGCCCTGATGCGCGCCGCAATTGGCGCAATGGACCTCGGTCCGCACCATGAAATAGGAGCGGTCCGTGGTGGTTGCCGTCGCATCCGCGATCGGCGCCCAGAAGCTGGGCCAGCCGGTGCCGCTCTCGAACTTGGTCGACGCCTCATAGGCCGGCTGCCCGCAGGCGGCGCAGATGAAGGTGCCCGCGCGTTTCTCATTCAGCAACGGCGAGGTACCCGGC
>DASZQC010000387.1:0-4481 GCA_035549815.1 Dongiaceae bacterium | reverse complement strand
GATCTCCGGCCTGCATATCGGACTGGCGGCGGGGTTGTTCTTTTTCGGCCTGCGCTTCGGCCTCGCTTTCATCCCCGCGATTGCGCTGCGCTATCCGGTGAAGAAATGGGCGGCGGCGCTGGCGATCGTCGCGGCCCTGCTCTACGCGGGCCTCGCCGGCTGGACCACGCCGACCCAGCGCTCGGTGATCATGGCCGGGATCGCCTTCCTTGCCGTCATCCTCGACCGTTCGCCGATCTCGCTGCAACTCGTCGCCTGGGCCGCGTTCCTGGTGCTGCTGTTCCAGCCGGACTCTTTGCTCGGCGCCAGCTTCCAGATGTCCTTCGCCGCGGTCTTCGCCCTGGTCGTGGTGTTCGAGCGGCTGGGGCCGTGGTTCGCATCGCGGCGGCAAAGGTGGGGAGAGGGCGCCACCTGGGATGCAAAACTGTTGAGCACGCTGAGCTGGCTGTTCATCGGGCTGGCCGCGACGGTGGCGACCAGCTTCGTGGCCGGGCTCGCCACATTGCCCTTCGCGTTGTTCCATTTTGATCGTGTCTCGGTCTACGGCATCGTCGCCAACGCCATTGCGGTGCCGCTGACCGGCTTCTGGATCATGCCCTTTGCGGCTTTGTCGCTGCTCTTGATGCCGTTTGGCCTGGAGGGATGGGCGCTGACGGCGATGGGCTGGGGCTGCGACGCGCTGATGGCGGTGGCGCATTGGGTGGCGGACTGGCCCGGCTCTGTCGCCGTATTGCCCGCGCCGGCGGGATACGCCTTGCCGCTGATGGCGGTGGGATTGCTGTGGTTGGGCCTGGCGCGCGGGCGATGGCGCTGGGCCGGCCTGGCGCCACTGGGCTTCGCGATCGCCACCGCCTGGATCGTCACGCGGCCGGACGTGCTCATCTCACCGAGCGGCAAGCTGGTGGCGTTCCGCGCGCCGTCCGGCGATCTGATCCTCACCTCCAACCGCGCCGAGCGGCTGGTGCGCGAGACCTGGCTGCGCCGCAACGGCCAGACCTGGTTCGACGATATTGCCGATCTGCGCGGCGACGAGACGTGGCTGCATTGCACGGCGGAGCATTGCGACTATGGCGGCCCGATCAAGATCCGGGTGCTGCTGGGCGAAGTCGCGCCGAAGCCGGAAGATTGCCTGGGCGACGCGCTGCTGATCGCCCCGCGCAGTGTGGAGCGCATCGACTGCCCAGGTGGCGCCTTATCTCAGCGCGACCTGCTCGCGCGCGGCGCGCAGGCGCTCTATGTCGAAGAGGATGGCATCCGAATCCAAAGTGCAGCCGCGCTGATCGGCGCGCGACCGTGGATGGCGCGCGGACGGTTCGACGTCAATGATGAAGGTTCGACGGGTGAAGCGGTCAGCGACGCTCAATAGCGCCGCATCAATCCCACCAGACGGCCCTGGATGCGTACGCGGTCGGGGCCGAAGATGCGTGTCTTGTGGGCTGGGTTCGCCGGCTCCAGCGCGATGGAATCGCCCTTCCGGCGCAGGCGCTTCAGGGTGACCTCGTTATTGTCGATCAGCGCCACGACGATGGTGCCGTTATCGGCGGTCTCGCACCGCTCGATCACCACGGTGTCGCCATCCTGGATGCCGGCATCGACCATGGAATCGCCTTCGACCATCAAAGCGTAATGCTCGCCGCGGCCGACCAGGGTTGCAGGCACGTCGATGGAGTTGGAATTATCGCGCAGCGCCTCGATCGGCGTGCCGGCGGCAATCTTGCCGTAGAGCGGCAGTTGCAGGGCGCTGCTGGCCTGCGCGGCGACGACCGCGCCCGGCAACGACGGGGTGAAATCGCCGCGGATGACGTTGAGCGCGGCGCGGCCCTCGGCGACCGGCGCGGGTCGGGCGGCCGGGGCCTTCGCGGTCTGATCCTCCGGCAGGCGCACCACGTCCAGGGCGCGGGCGCGATGTGGCAGGCGCCGGATGAAGCCGCGCTCCTCCAGCCCGGTGATCAGGCGGTGAACGCCGGACTTGGACTTGAGGCCCAAGGCCTCCTTCATCTCGTCGAAGGACGGTGAAATGCCGGTCTCGCCCAGGCGCTCCTGGATAAATTTCAGCAATTCCCGTTGCTTGCGCGTCAGCATGAACATCCCCGTTTCACATCGCGCAAGGGCCGCTCCGGCCGACGGCACAAGGGCTTGCGCTGGAACAAATCACAAACACACAGGATGTTCTATTTTAGTTCCAGGCAACCGTCAAGTTGGATGTTGAGACGGTCGCTGGAGGGGCGGGGACGCCCCTCCGAGGCCGGAAGCCTGCTCAGTCGCAGGCGGCGGTGACCATGATCTCGACCTTCCACTTCGGGTCGGCGAGCTTCGCCTCGACGGTGGCGCGGGCGGGCGCTTGGCCGGCCGGAATCCACTCCTTCCAGGCCTTGTTCATCTCCTGGAAGGTGGAAATGTCGGACAGCCAGATGTTGGTGCGGATCAGGCGCGTCTTGTCGGTCTTGGCCTGGGCCAGGGTCTCGTCGATCTGCTTCAGGATGTTCTTGGTCTGCTCATAGACCGACGGCGAAACCGGCTCTTCGGCAACATGTCCCGCGAGATAGGCGACCCCGTTATGCACCACCATATCGGCAATCACCGTGGCATCGCCGAAGCGCTTAAGCGTCATTTCCAACTCCCTCGATCTGATCAAAGCCCCTCTTGGGCGGCGGCATCATAGCGATACGCTCGCCCAATACAATTCAAGGGGGCGCACAATTGCCGCGCGACTTGAATTTAATCCCTTTTGCTGGCACGCAGGCGCCATGGCGTCGATCATTCACATCGAGAATCTGTGCAAGGACTATGAAGTCCATCAGAAGGAAGCGGGGCTTGCCGGCTCGCTCCGCTCGTTCTTTCGCCGCAAATTCCAGATCGTCTCGGCGGTAAAGAATGTCAGCTTCGACATCGCGCCGGGCGAGATCGTCGGGTTTCTCGGGCCAAACGGGGCCGGGAAGACGACCACGCTGAAAGTGCTGTCGGGCCTGCTCTATCCCACCTCGGGCAAGATCGACGTGCTCGGCTTCACGCCGCATGAGCGCAAGGCGGAGTTCCTGAAATCCATCACCATGGTCATGGGCCAGAAGCAGCAACTGGCCTGGGACCTGACGCCGGGCGATTCCTTCCTGGTCAACCAGGCGATCTACGACATCTCGGAAGCGGACTACCGGCGGCGGCTCGGTGAACTCTCGGAGATGCTGGAACTCGAGCCGGTGATGAAGAAACCGGTGCGCAAGCTGTCGCTGGGCGAGCGCATGAAGTGCGAGC
Organism: Dongiaceae bacterium; assembly: GCA_035549815.1. Lineage (GTDB taxonomy): Bacteria > Pseudomonadota > Alphaproteobacteria > Dongiales > Dongiaceae > Dongia_A. The sequence continues at coordinate 1,232 of DASZQC010000387.1, read as the reverse complement.
TGGCCGCCGCGCTGCTGCACGGCCCGAAAATCCTGTTCCTGGACGAGCCGACCATCGGCCTTGACGTCAACATGCAGCAGGCGGTGCGCCGCTTCGTCGCCGACTACAACCAGCGCACGGGCGCCGCGGTGATCCTGACCTCGCACTACATGGCCGATGTCGAGGCGCTGGCGGAGCGCGTGCTGGTGATCGACGGCGGGCAACTGGTGTTCGACGGCAATCTCAGCGCTTTGGTGGCGGAGCGGGCGCCGAACAAAGTGCTGCGCCTGCAATTGTCGCAGGCGGTGCCGGAGCACGCGCTGGCTGCCTTTGGCGAAGTTCGCAACGTCGAAGGCCTGACGGCGGAATTGCTGGCGCCGCGCGCCAGCGTGGCGGAGATCGCCGCGCGCATCCTCAACGACATCCCGGTCGCCGACATCGCGATCGAGGACATGCCGATCGAGGAGGTGCTGGGAGAATTGTTCCAGCGCCGCCCGATGGCGCAGCGCCTCGAGGCGGCGTCGTGATCGTGCCCAGCGGCCGCGCGTTCCGGGCGCTGTTCGCGCTGAATTTCAGCCTATCGATGCAATATCGCGCGCAATCCGTCCTGTGGATGATCAGCGGCCTGACGCCGCTGATCATGCTGATGGTCTGGCTGCAGCTTGCCAAGGACGGACCGGTCGGCGGCTATGATGCGCTCACCTTCGCGCAATATTTCCTGTTCATGTTCTTCTGTCGCCAGGTGACGCCAAGCTGGGTCATCTATCTGCTGGATCGCGGCGTGAAGCATGGCGAGCTGTCACCTTATCTGCTGCAGCCGCTGCATCCGATCTGGCACTACGTGATGATGCATTGGGGCGAGATGGCGCTGCGCGCGCCCATCGTCCTGGCGATCGTGCTGCTCGGCCTGACCTTCGCGGATGCCTGGACCTGGTCGCTGCTCATGCATCTGCCGGCCTTCATGCTGGCGCTGATCCTGGCCTGGATCATCAATTTCGCCGTGCATGTCGTCGTCGGCCTGATTGCCTTTTGGGTCGACAATGCGCTGGGCTACGACACCTTCGTCTATCAGCTCTACATCATGCTGGGCGGAACCATCGTGCCGGTCGATCTGTTTCCGGCCGCGGTGCGCAGCGTCCTTTATTGGACGCCATTCCCCTATGTGCTCGATTTTCCGGTGCGCGTGATGATCGGGCGTGTGCAAGGCGTCGAGCTGCTGCAGGGGCTTGGCATGCAGGCGCTGTGGATCGGGC
>DASZQC010000386.1:0-2437 GCA_035549815.1 Dongiaceae bacterium | reverse complement strand
CAGAGCGGCAAGGACCATCAGGGCCGACATCCCGAACACAACACTATAATCGAGCCATCCGCCCGGCGACTTCAGCGCAATGAAGAAGAGAGCATGGGGCAACAGGCCGAAGGAAAGGCCGTCCATCCAAAAGGTGCGGAGCGCTGTTTCCATATCTCGGACAAAGAATGCTGAAACCGCGCCAAACAGAAACAGGCCGACATAGTAGGCGAGGATGCAGTACCGCAATTTTGGCGCGGCGCTCAACATGACACGCCACTCATCCGCCAATCGATGGAGCCGCGCATTTGCGCCGACAATGCTCCTCTATCGCGGACGCCTGTGGCGCCTGAATTGTTGCTCCCACTGCCGCCTGTCGTCCGGGGAATACCACCAGGACTCCCACAGGGCCGGTCCTCCGCTCCGGACGATGCCGCCCGAATCAAAGAAGGTATGCCCGATCCAATCCTCGGCTCCATACTGGTCCGGCGTCCCTCTGCAGTCGCCATGCGGATGGCCTTCATCCACCAGTTGACCTGCCTCGTCATAGAAGCATTCGCCGATCGGCCAATCCGGAGATGGCTTGCGATTCTCAAGAAATCCTTCAAAGCCGCAATGGAAGACGGCGGGATCACCGACATAAGGCCGCCACATGGGATCGTTCCGCGGCGGTGTTCGCGGGCAGGCAAGCGGCGGCCGATCAGGTTGCGACGTCGAGCCAAAGCGGAAGCGATATTCCGAAGGTGCAGTTTGCTCATCGGCGGCTAAAGTATATCTACCTTGGGTTGTTAGCAAGCTCTCTCGCACCTGGGCGGTTGTATTCGTCGGTCGGCGTCGAGGTGAGTTGGCGCCAAGGGATATGCCAAACGAGTCAGCGACCGCCGTCAGCCCCGCAAGGCCGTGTGTCTCATAACCGAGGAGCATCCATTTGACGGCCTCGTCGCGATCCTTGGGATTCACCCGGCCCTCCATCGGTCATCATGCGCTCATCCAGGTTCCGCTCTGGCCGCGTGGCGCGTAGCGGTCCCGACGGCTCTGCGGCGCCGGCGCCTCCGGCAGTCCCCGCGCCAGATAGCGGAACGCGTCGGCTGCGTGACTGGTCCAATCATGCCGCGGTCGCGCCGAATAGATATTGCGTTCGGCATCGTAGTCGCAGCGATACTGGCGTAGCGCTTCCAGTCCCTTGCCGCACTTCTCCGCATCGAACCAGCAGCGGGGCAGCAGGTTGCGCACCGCATTGATGCCGTCTTCGACATTCGGCTCCCGCGGCAGCACCCGGCCGGCGATGCCAAGGCCGGCCAGCGTCTGCAGGCGGCTGCGGCCCGTGGACAAGTCCGCGACTCTCGCATCGTGCGGCAGGATATGCTCGCCGTACACGTAGGGCTTCTCGCGCAACAGCTTCGCATAGTGATCGAGGCCAACACCAAAGCACTCGTAGAAATCCACCACGCGGACCTCCTGACCGCCCAGCACCTGAGCGAACCAGATCGCGGTCGAATCGCCGATTCCCAAGTCCCAGGCCGTATGAGTCAGAAGGTCGGGTGACCACGGCACGCGGCCAATTCGGCCTGCCGTCTCTGCTTCGCGCAGCAGCTTGCCGTAATAGGCGCCCGGCAGCGCCGCATCGAAGGAACAGTAATATTCCTGCTGCACCATGTCGTCGGACATCCCAGACCTGCGCTCTTCGGCGATCACTCCTGGCGCAATGGCTCCCGTATCCTCCACCGTCAGCAACTCCGCGAACCAGGCCGGGTTGCCGCGCGCCAGGTCGTAGAGCTTCCACGCGTGATTGCGCCCCCGTGGGGTGAACATGAACAACGCATCGCCCGCATTTTCTGCCAGGATCGGGCGCAGATAGTCCCACGCCGCGGGATTGGTCAGCGAATATTCCGAGAAGACCAACCCAGCTGGCGGTGCGCCGACGAGCGCATCAAAATTGTCGGCCCCCAGCAACTGCCACGTCGAGCCGTTGCGAAAGGTGATGCGCATATCCTCGTTGCGCATGCCCTCTCGGATCGCAAGTGGAAACGCTTCATCGATCCGTCGTTTGCCGGTATGCGGATTGACGGCATCCCAGATCGCCTTTCTTGCCTGCGCCGCCTCCGGCAGCATGTGCCAGTAATTACCGACCCGTTGCATGGCCGCGCAAGCGGCCCAATGCAAACACACCTCGTCCTTTCCGGCACGCCGGTGCCAGACCGCGACCGCACGCCGCGGACCTTCATCCTCCAGATAGGTCCATAGCCGCCGCTGATATGATCGCGGCCGCCAGGCATTCGGCAGCGTGATGTGCATGAGATTTCTGCCCTGGGCATCGGCGGAGTCGGGACGAACCAATGCGCGAAGGCGTCGCATGGGACCGGATCAGCAGCCCTTGTCAACCGTCCCGCTCGGAAGACACGCCTAACCGGTAATACGCAGCACCATCGCCACGACGGACCAGCTCACGAACAGGCAT
>DASZQC010000385.1:0-2130 GCA_035549815.1 Dongiaceae bacterium | reverse complement strand
TGCCATACTTGCCGGTCCCATTTTGGTCCTCGGCAAAGCACTCGAATCATTTCTCATGCCGTAGAGAGCCGCGACTGCTCATGCTCCAGCAGCCACTGCTTGCGATGCAGGCCGCCGCCGTACTTGGTCAGCGAGCCGTTCGCGCCGATCAGGCGGTGGCAGGGCACCACGACGCTGATCGGGTTGGCGCCGTTGGCGGCGCCCACGGCGCGGATCGCGGCGGGTTTGCCGATACGGCTGGCGAAGTCGCTGTAGGCCATCGTTTTCCCCGCCGGCAGCTTGCGCAGATTGCGCCACATGAGTTGCTGGAACTCGGTGCCGATCTTCGCCACCGGCAGCTTGTCGATGGCCGCGATGTCGCCTGAAAAATACGCGCGCAAGGCCGCGCTGTGGCCGCCTGGATTGCGTGCGTTCTTCAGCGTGTAGCCATCAGCGCCGTGCAGGAGGCGCAGCGAGCGCTCTATCCGATCCATGCAATCAGTCCATTCCGCCGCGTGTAGCCGCCCCTCCTCGTCCGCCACCAGGGCGAATGCGCCGAGCGGGGTTGCGATCCTGTCGATCAGCAGCGTCAGCACGTTCACTTCCTGTGCGTTGTCAGCCGGCCAATCTTTCGCCCAGTAATTCGCGTGGCGCTATCCGATGAATGCGGCCGAAGCCGGCGACGAACAGGCCTTCGGTGATGGTGAAGCGGAAGCAGTTGAAGTCGCCGAAATTGACATACATTTCCGCCGACGGCTGCTGCGCCAGATAGAGCGCCTTGTCCGCCGCCTGGTCCGCGGACTTCGTCACCTCGCCGATCAGGGTCAGGCGCGGGCCGGTCAGCGGCTCCTTCAGCTCCAGTGTGCCGTCGAACAGCAGCGAGGCCTTGGGGTCGCGTTTCAGGTTCTTGGCGTGGTCGGAAAGATCGGACAGCAGCAGGACCGGCGCCCCATCGGCGCTGAGGGCCGGCAGCACCAGGGAGACGAAGGGGAAGGTCGTCCCGTCCCGCTCCGCCAGGGATCCCAAGGCGGCACGCTTCAAGGTTAACAGCGCCCGCGCTTCGCTCAAATACTTGGTATCGGTCATGAATCACCCTTTAACCTGCACATCCGCATATTACATCCTGCAAATGCTGGAATTCCGCCCCATTTTCGCCGCTTTCGGGGCCAACCTTGGCAGCACCGGATCATTCCTATAAACCAAGGCCTTACGTAGAGGAGCCCAGCCCGTGCCGCAGACCATCGCCCTGGTCGACGACGATCGCAACATCCTGACCTCGGTCTCCATGACCCTGGAGGCGGAAGGCTTCGCGGTCCGCACCTACACCGACGGCGCCGAGGCCCTGCGCGGCATGTCGCAGCAGCCGGTCGACCTGGCCGTGCTCGACATCAAGATGCCGCGCATGGACGGCATGGAACTGCTGGAGCGCCTGCGCAAGGCGAGCGACGTGCCGGTCATCTTCCTCACCTCCAAGGATGACGAGATCGACGAGCTGATGGGCCTGCGCATGGGCGCGGACGATTACATCAAGAAGCCGTTCTCGCAGCGCCTGCTGATCGAGCGCATCCGCACCCTGCTGCGCCGCGAGGTGAGCCGCGGCGAGACGGAGAAAAGCGCGGAAGCATCCCTCACCCGCGGCGACCTGACGCTCGATCCGAACCGGCATCTCTGCACCTGGAAGGGCGGCCCGGTCGTATTGACCGTCACCGAGTTCCTGCTGCTGAAGTCCCTGGCGCAGCGGCCGGGCCATGTGAAGAGCCGCGACCAGTTGATGGACTCGGCCTATGGCGAGAACATCTATGTCGATGACCGCACCATCGACAGCCACATCAAGCGGCTGCGCAAGAAGTTCAAGGCGATCGACGCCGACTTCAACCAGATCGAGACCCTCTATGGCGTTGGCTATCGTTATCGCGATGGGTAACGCGGCAATGCGGGGACGCTGATGGCGGATATCAGCCGCGGCGCCGAACCCAAGCTCCATTCCCCTCAGCGCGATCAGGAGGCGCGGCCGGATCAGGCGCGGTCCGATGGGCCGCGCCAATCGCCATTGTCCGCGCCGCAATCGAATGTCACGCCGCTGCTGAAGGCGCAGAAGCCAGGCGCGCGACCCGGCAAGGCGCCACCGCCGCCGGTGAAGTCGCCGCTGGC
>DASZQC010000384.1:0-6411 GCA_035549815.1 Dongiaceae bacterium | reverse complement strand
GACCACCAGGATACGATCCACCGGCACCTCACCCGCCGCCGATGCGCTTGAGGCTGATATGGATCGCGGTGCCGTGCTCGTCCTTGACGGGGCTGACGGCGCGCACGGTGCCGTTCATCGCCTCCACCAGGCCGCGGCAGATCGAGAGGCCGAGACCGGTGCCCTGCACCTGCGCCCCGCTGCCGGACACGCGGTAGAACTTGTCGAACACCCGCTCCAGATCTTCCTGCGGAATGCCCGGTCCCTCGTCGGTGATGACGATCTCCGCGACATGCAGGCTGCCATGCACGGAAATCTCGACCGAGGCGTCGGGCGCGGAATAGAGCATCGCATTGTCGAGGACGTTGTAGATCGCCTGCTCCAGCAGCACGGGGTCGGCTTCCACCAGGCAGCTTTCGGCGGGGATGGCGCGGCGCAGCCAGCCGCGCTCCGCACCTTCGCCGCCATCCGCAGCAAGGCGTCGGCCGGCCGCGCCGATGATGTCCACGATCTCCGTCGGTTCCAGCCGCGGCGTGACGGCGCCGGATTCCAGCTTGATCATCTCCAGAAGATTGGCGACATAGCGGTTCATCCGCTCCGCCTGGTCGCGGATGTCGGCCAAAAGCTCTGCCGCCGCAGCCGGCGGAAAATGCTCGCCCTGCTCGATCAGCGCCGTCGCCGAGGCCAGGATGCCGGCGAGCGGCGTGCGGAAATCGTGGCTGATCGAGGATAGCAGCGCGGTACGCAGCCGGTCGGCCTCCACCAGTACCTGGGCCTTGGTCATCTCCTCCATCAGGTAGGCGCGCTCCAGCGCGATGGCGCCCAACTCGCACAGCACCGCGATGGTCTGGTCGTCCAGATTGCCGCCATCGCCGTTGAAGGGCCGCCGCCAGATCAGCAGGCCCATCGGCTTGCTGATGGTGCCGAGCGGGTGCGCGGCCAGCCCGGCGCCGCTCGGCGCAATGCGCGCGCTGTTGCCGGCGGCCCAGATCTCGGTCCAGGCGCGTTCGGCGAAACCGATAATCTCGGGCGCCGGATTTTCGGCGGCTGCAGGGCTGGAGGCGGCCCAGGTTACGCCGTCACCGTTGCGCAGGAAGATATGCGCCGGCTCGGCCGTCGCCTGCGCGACCTGCTCTGCCAGGATGCCGACGAGCTCGCTCCGGTCGGCGGACTTGCCGAGCGCATGGCTGGCATTAAACAAAGTGGTCATGGTGGCGGCGCGCGCGGCCTTCGCCTTGGCCTGGTCGCGCACCCGGCCGGCCAGCCCGCCGGTCAGGAGCGCTACCGCCAGGAATACCGCCAGGGTCAGCGTGTCGCTCAATGGCGCGAAGCGGAACGAGAAGCGCGGCTCCAGGAACAGGACATTGTAGGCGAGGAACGCGAACAAGGCGGACATGATACCGACCTTGCGGCCATGCATGATGCATGACACCAGCACCGCCGAGAGGAAGACCATCGAAAGGCTCTCGTCGGCGATGAATCCCCGCAAGGCCCAGGAAAGCACGGCGGCAACGGCGATGGCGCCGGCGGCCCAGACATAGGGCATCGCGGGATGCGCGCGGAAATCAATCCGCATGGCCGGGAGCGCGCACGGGGTGGCGATCATGCAAGATTACGGCCTCAAAAAAAAGTATCGAGCCCTCCGGCATTATACGGTGATCCCGGGGTATCTGCGGAAAACCGAATGGGATGCCGGAATGGCCCGATGAGTTCATGGGTGGTCTTTTCCGGGGCCCCGCTGAGGGAGCGCCGCGGTCCCCGATGACGCCGACATCGTTGCGGCATCGCAGCCAGGATAAGGGGGCGGGAATCCGCCGCCTACTAAGAATGGGCTTATGGCGCGCTTATGGTTTTCTTATGCGCACGTCAGGCCGGCCGCGCGACGAGCGCCTGCAGCAACATGCCGGCCACCATCGCGAGGACGAAGACGAAGGTGCCGGTCGCGCCGAACGCGAGCGCCGCCAAGGCCGGGCCGGGGCAGTAGCCGACGAGGCCCCAGCCGGCGCCGAAGATCACCGCGCCAAGCACCAGCTTGCGGTCGATGCCGGCGGCGCCCGGATTGTGAAACGTCGGCGCGGCCGCGGGCTGGCGCCAGCGCCGCGCGATCCGGAAGGCCGGCAGCGTCACCGCCAGCGCGCCCGCCATCACCAAGGCAAGGCTCGGGTCCCAGGCGTTCTCCGCAATGGCCGCGAGATCGAGGAAGCCGAGGACCTTGGCCGGATCGAACATGCCGGAAACGGCAAGGCCGACGCCGAACAACAGTCCGGCGGCGAGCGCGATGGCGGCGGTCTTGAGGGACGGATTCATGCCGGCCTCATCCGATCAGGTGCCGCAGGGCGACCGTGGTGGCCACGCCCGCCGCCATGAAAAGGGCTGTCGCGACGAGCGACCGGGGCGACAGGCGCGCCAGGCCGCAAACCCCATGACCGCTGGTGCAGCCGCCGCCCAATCGCGTGCCGAAGCCGACCAGGAGCCCGCCGGCGATGGCAAGCACGAGACTGGCGGGCGGCGAGGTCGGGATGGTCGTCCAGCCCAACGACACGGCGAGCCAGGCGCCGAGCGGCAGGCCGGCCAGGAACAGGATGCGCCAAGCGCGCTCCGCGCCCGTGGCGCCGCGCAGGGCCTGGCCGAGGATGCCGCTGATCCCGGCGATGCGGCCGAGCGCCAGCCACAGCAACGCCGCCGCAAGGCCGATCAGCGCGCCGCCGGCGAGGGCGCTAAAGGGTGTGAAGTTCGGGCTCATGCGGCCCTCCTGCGCGCCGCTCCGCTCTTGGCCGGGGCGCAATAGCGGCGATACAAGATGGCGATCACCGCCGCCGCGTCGCGGTCGCGCAGGGCATAAAGCACATTCGTGCCGGAGCGTCTGGAGGTAACCAGATCCAGCGCGCGCAGTTTGGCGAGATGCTGCGAGACGTTCGGCTGCGACGTGTCGAGCTCCGCCGCCAGGTCGCCGACCGATCGCTCGCCCTCATCCAGCGCGCATAGGATCGCGAGGCGATTCTCGTTCGCCAGCAGGCGCAGGAACTGCGCGGCGCGCGATGCGCTTTCGCGCAAATCGGCGGGTTTCGGTTTGTTTTTCATATATGCGTATATAATGATGTACTTATGTATTGGCAAGCAAACGGTGACACCTGCGCGCACCTGTCGCGGCGTGGCTCAACCGACCGGCAGGCTGGCGTCCGGCAAAGCGGCGGCGAGCGGGAACAGATGCAGCCGGTCGCGCCCGAGCAGCGCCAGCCGTGCGTCGGGCTCCATCAGGTCGCGAATTGCCGCCTCGCGCACATTGAGGCCGCCCGCATAGGCGCCGAAGGCCGGCAGCAGCAGGCGCCGTCCGCCGATGACGAAGCAGCGCCGGCGGAAGCTGCGCCCGCGCGTGGCGATGGTGGCAACCGGATGATAATGGCCGATCACCTCGCCGCCCGCGCTGTCGTCGGCCAGGATCGCATCGTGCCGGAAGATCAGCGGGCCGATGGCCAGCTCCGCGGCGCCGCGCCCACCCAAATGACGCGGCGGCTTGGGATCGTGGTTGCCGACGATCCAGATGAAGTCGGTGAGTTCCGTCAGGCGCCGGATGCGCGCCACCACGGATTCGTCCAGCCGGTTGGCGCCGGCACGGTCGTGAAACGAATCGCCCAGCGCGATCACGCGCTGCGGCCGATGCGTCTCGATCAGTTTCTCCAGCCGCAGCACCGTCTGCGCGCTGTCATAGGGCGGCAACAGGCGCCCGGCACTGCCGGCATAAGAGGAACCTTTTTCCAGATGCAGGTCCGCCGCGACCAGCAGCCGCTCCTCCGGCCACAGCAACGCCCCCTCGAGCGCGAGGGCGAGGTTCATGCCGTGCCAGGCGAAGGGGATGTCGGCGGAACGTGTCATGCGATCCAGTTTTTTCTCGTCATCTCTACGTCTCAATCGTCATCCCAAGGCTTGGCCTTGGGATCCACGAGTTTCTGAGAGCAAGATCGAGTGGTTGCAGGCAAACTCGCGGATGCCAGGGCCAAGCCCTGGCATGACGGCGGAGCGGACGGCAAGGAGTCAAACTCCATCACAACAACGCCACGGTGCCCGGCGTGAGCCGCGTCGCTTCCTCGATCAAATCCGCCGCCGCTTCCTCCAACAGCGCATCCATCGCGTCGTTGCCCACCTCCGTCGAACCCAAAGTCACCAGCACCGGCACCGCCAGCGGCGTCACCCGGTCGAGGCGCTTCAAATCGATCTTGCGCTGGATGCGCTTCAGGAAATCGCCCAGCCGCTGCACGTCGGCCAGGTTCCAGGCGGCATCCTGCCGCGTCGCTCGCAGCAGGATGTGATCCGGCTCGTGCTTGCGCAGCACGTCATAGATCAGATCGGCATTGAACGTCACCTGCCGCCGCGTCTTCTCTTCGCCCGGATGGCGCCGTTCGATCAGGCCGGCGATCACCGCGACGTTGCGGAAGGATCGCCGCAGCATGGAGGAATCGTCCAGCCATTCTTCCAGGTCGTCGCCCAGCATGTCCTCGCCGAACAATTGGTCGACCTGCTCCTGCGTCGGTGCCAGCAGCGACCAGATCGCCAGCACGTAATCCGTGGCGACGAAGCCGAGCGGCTTCAATTTCATCCGCTCCATGCGCCGGGTCAGCAGCATGCCCAGCGTCTGGTGCGCGATGCGCCCTTCGAAGCAATAGGCCACCAGGAACTCCTTGTTGCCGCGCGGGAAGCTTTCGACCAGCAGCCCGTCAGGTCCCGGCAGGACCGAGCGCCAGCGCTGCAGCCGCAGCCATTCCTGCACATCCTCCGGCAGATCCGCCTGTTGCCGCCGGTCCTGCAAAATGGCGCGCACGCGCTCCGCCAAGCCGGTGGTCAGCGGCAACCGCCCGCCGCCATAGACCGGCACTTTCGGCTCGCCGCTCTTGGCCAGCGAGCAGACCACCGACATTTCTCGGATACCCTCGAAGCGCAGCAGGCGGCCGGCGAACTGGAACGTGTCGCCCGGCAACAGGCCCTGCACGAACCATTCCTCCACCTCGCCCAAGGCACCGCCGCGGCCCAGGCGCACTTTCAGCATCGGCGATTCGACGATGGTGCCGACATTCATGCGGTATTGCCGGATGATGGTGGGGTTCGCGGCATGCCAGCCGCCCGCCGCGTCTTGCCGCAGCCGTTTCCAGCGGTCATAGGCCTTCAGCGCATAGCCGCCGTCGCGCACGAAGCCGAACACCTGGTCGAATTCCGCGCGCGGCAACTCAACATAGGGCGCTGCCGTGATCACCTCGTCATAGAGCGCCTCGGGATGAACCGGCCCGGCGCAGGCGAGGCAGAGGATGTGCTGCGCCAGCACGTCGAGGCAGTAGGGCCGCGGCGGATATTCGTCGAGGTCCTTGGCCATCGCGGCGTCGATCGCCGCCTTGCATTCCAGGACTTCGAAGCGGTTGGCCGGCACCAGAATCGCGCGGCTCGGCTCGTCCAGCCGGTGATTGGCGCGGCCGATGCGCTGCAACAGGCGGCTCGCCCCCTTCGGCGCGCCGACCTGGATCACCAGATCGATGTCGCCCCAATCGATGCCGAGATCGAGGGACGAGGTCGCGACCACGGCGCGCAGCGCGCCCTTGGCCATCGCCGCCTCCACCTTGCGCCGCTGCTCCACCGCGAGGGAGCCATGATGCAGCCCGATCGCCAGATTGTCGTCGTTCAGCCGCCACAAGCCATGGAACACCAGCTCCGACTGCGCGCGCGTGTTGACGAAAACCAAAGTGGTGCGGTGGCGCTTGATCTCGTCATAGATCGCGGGGACGGAATGCAGCGCCATGCGGCCGCTCCACGGCACGCGCGCCTCGGGAATGAGGATGCCGATCTCCGGCGCGGCACCATCGCGGCCGCGGATGATGTCGAGCGGCCGGTCGCCATACTTCAAATATTGCGCCACGCGCTCCGGCGCCGCGACCGTCGCGCTCAGCCCCAGGAACCGGCAGTCCGGCGCCAACCGCGCGAGACGCGCCAGGCCGAGGCTCAGCAATTGCCCGCGCTTGGTGTCGGCAATGGCATGCAACTCGTCGATGATGACCGTCTTGAGGCTGGCGAAATAATCCGGCGCCTCGGTGTAGGAGAGCAGCAGGGCCAGGCTCTCCGGCGTGGTCAGCAGGATGTGCGGCGGATGCTTGCGCTGCCGCGCGCGCCGGTTCTGCGGCGTGTCGCCGGTCCGGGTCTCGCTCTCGATCTTCAGGTCCATCTCGTGGATCGGCGTTTCCAGGTTCCGCGCCACGTCGACGGCGAGGGCCTTCAGGGGCGAGATGTAGAGCGTGTGGATGCCGGTGCGCTTGGCCTTCAGGTCGCTTTCCGACAACTCCACCAGGCTGGGCAGGAAGCCGGCCAGGGTCTTGCCGCCGCCGGTGGGCGCGATCAGCAGGGCCGAGCGGCCGGCCTGGACCGCCGCCAGCGCCGCCAACTGGTGGTCATGCG
>DASZQC010000383.1:0-4846 GCA_035549815.1 Dongiaceae bacterium | reverse complement strand
GGGCCCTTCGCCGGAATGCTGACGCTGGTGGTCGATGCGATCGGCTTCTGCGGCCGCTTCTTTGCCGAGGCGATGGAAGAGACGGATAAGGGGCCGCAGGAAGCTTTGTCCGCGCTCGGCGCCGGGCGGTCGGAGATCGTGTTCTCCGCCGTGCTGCCCGCCGCCATGCCCTCGATGATCAACAGCGCGCTTTTCACGCTGGAAAAAGCCACGCGCGCCTCCGTCGTGCTGGGCCTGGTCGGCGCCGGCGGCATCGGCATCGAGCTGAAGGTGGCGATGGACCTGTTCCAGTACGACCAGGCGGCCACCATCATCATCGGCGTCTTCCTCCTGGTCCTGGTGGTCGAGCGCCTCAGTTCGGCTCTGCGTCGAATCATCCTGAAATAGGGGACTTGCCATGAACCATCCGCTCGCCACCGCCGCCACCGATTGGGACCGCCGCTGGCAGGCGGAAGAAGGCCGCGCCGACTGGCTGAAGCCGGAACCGGAAGTGATCGCCGCCGCCGAGCGCAGCTACAATTCCGGTGGCCGGGTGGCGCTCGATATCGGCTGCGGCGTCGGCCGGCACGCAATCGCATTGGCATCGATGGGTTTCCAGGTCACCGGCATCGATGGCAGCGACAGCGGCCTAGCTTATGCTGCCAACGATGCCACGCGTCATGGCCTTGCCGTGGATTTGCGCCAGGGATCGATGATGTCGCTGCCGATGGCGGATGCGTCCTGCGACTATGTGCTGGCCTGGAACGTGATCTATCACGGCGATCGCGCCGTGGTGGATCAGTGCGTTGCCGAGATCGCCCGCGTGCTGAAGCCGGGCGGCATCTACCAGGGCACCATGCTGTCTAAGCGCAACGTGAACTTTGCCGTCGGCCGCGAAGTCGCGCCGGACACCTTCGTCAACGAAGCGGTCAGCGACAAGTCGCATCCGCATTTCTATTGCGACGCGCAGGCTCTGGTTGGGATTTTCAAGGGCTTCGAATTGTGGTCGCTGGCGGATCGCGAGCACCGTCAGCCCGGCACCTATCACTGGCACCTGGTGGCGCAGCGCCGATGAGCCGGTCAGTGCTCCACCAGCACTTGCACCAGATCACCGTTGAATTTGGTCAGGCAATATTCGACGCGGGCCCCCTGGCCGTCGACATTCACGCCCTCGGTCACGATCAGCGGCCGGTTGCGCGGCATGGACAACAGGCGCGCTTCTTCCGTCGTCGGCATCTTCGCCAGGATGCGCGTGGTCTGGCGGATGTAATCGTCGACACCCAGGCGTTTCACCGATTGGGTGAAGGACTTGGTCTCCGCCATCAGCGCGCCGATGTTGTCGAAGCGCGGCTTGGGGAAATAATGGGCGGAGACGCTGATGCGCCGCCCGTCGGTCTCGCCCGCGCACAGCACATAGGCGACCGTGGCGCCGCGGCGCAGGCGCAACGCCCGCGCCACTTCCGTCGAGGCCGGCACGTCCGCCGTGCTCAGCAGCACGCGGTCCGAGGTGCGGTTCTGCCGCGACAAATTCTCGCTGAAGCGGGTCTTGCGCGAGACCTGGTAGTCGATCACGGCCTCCTGCACGAAGGTGCCGCGGCCCTGGTCGGTGCGCAGCAGCCCGCGATCCTCCAGCCGCGCGATCGCCTGGCGCACGGTGTGCCGGTTGACCAGGAAGCGCTTGGCAAGCTCGGCCTCGGTCGGCAGGCGCGCGCCCGGCTTGAAGGTGCGCTCGCGAATCTCCCGCTCCAGGATCTGCTGGATCTGGCGCCAGACGGCGATGCCGCCATCGCGGGTGATCTCCATGGGATGTCTCCGGTCTCGCTTTCGCCTGGACTTGTCGAGCGGCCTTCACAAAAGGATCAGAAATGCCCCTTTGACAGGCTCGCCCGCGTCTTTTAGCCTGTTGATATATAGATGTCTAGACAAATTTAGATCTTGTCTAGCAAGGCTTTGCAGAGGTGACGACGACATGGATGGCGCAGCCGACCCCAGGTCTTCCGATTTGGGCGTTTCCGAAGCTTCCCAACCACAGGATCTGCCGCCGGAGCAGGCGGCGCGCCGGCGCTGGATGTCGGTGCTGGCCAAGGCCGGCCTCGCGGAACTGGAGCAGGCGATGCCGGCGGTGCGCGAGACGCTCGGCGAACTGCCAGCCTATCGCCTGATCCGGCGGCCCGAGATCGGCATGGCCATGGTGCGGGCGCGCGCCGGCGGCACCGGCCGCGCCTTCAACCTGGGCGAGATGACCATGACTCGCTGCACCTTGCGCACGGAGCAGGGGCTGGTCGGCACCTCCTACGTGGCCGGGCGCTCGCAGCGTCACGCGGAACTGGCGGCGCTGCTGGATGCGCTGCTGCAAGACCCGGCGCGCCAGGCGCAAGTGCTGGCGCTGGTCGTCGATCCCCTGGCGCGGGCACAGGAGCTGCGCCGCAACCGCCGCGTCGAACGTTCCGCGCCCACGCGGGTCGATTTTTTCACCGTCGTCCGCGGAGAGGACAATCTATGAACACCCAGACCAAGATCGCGCTGCAAAATCTCGCGCCGGGCTTCAACGACCCGCAGCTCGACGCGCAGCGCGTGTTCCGCCAGTTGCTGCAGGCTATGTCGCGGCCAGGCCACATCATCCAGATCGAGCGCCTGCCGGAAGCGCCCGCGCCCTTGAGCGGCGCTGCGGCGGCTCTGGCGCTCAGCCTGTTCGATCTCGATACGCCGATCTGGCTGTCGGAGGAACAGCGCGCGGGCGCCGGGAACTACATTGCTTTCCACACCGGTGCGCCGCTCGTCGACGAGATCGGGGCGGCCAGCTTCGTGCTGGTGGCCGACGGCAATGAACTGCCGGACCTGACCCAGGTCGCGGCCGGCGACGCGGAATATCCGGAACGCTCGGCGACGGTGATCGTGCAGGTCGCGCGCTTGCAGGTGGCGCCGGGTCGCCGGCTGCGCGGGCCGGGCGTGCTGGGCCATGTCGACGTCAAAGTCGAAGGGCTGAGCGAAGATTTCTGGAATACCTGGCAGGCGAACCAGAAGCGCTTTCCGCTCGGCTTCGATGCGGTACTGGTGGCTGGCGACATGGTGCTGGGATTGCCGCGCACCGTCACCATCGAACAGACGGAGGGGTGAGCCATGTATGTCTCGGTGAAGGGCGGCGAACGGGCGATCTCGGCGGCGCACAAGCTGCTGGCCGAGGAACGGCGCGGCGATCCGCAGGTGCCGGAGCTCACGCTGTCGCAGATCGAACAGCAATTGAGCCTGGGCGTGGCGCGGGTGATGAGCGAGGGCGCGCTCTATGATCCGGAGCTGGCGGCGTTGGCGATCAAGCAGGCGCGCGGCGACATGGTCGAAGCGATCTTCCTGTTGCGCGCCTATCGCACGACCCTGCCGCGCCTCGCCACCAGCCTGCCGATCGATACCGGCCGGATGGCGGTGCGCCGGCGCATTTCCGCCACCTTCAAGGATATCCCCGGCGGCCAGGTGCTGGGCCCGACCTTCGATTATACGCACCGTTTGCTGGATTTCGACCTGGCCGAGGTGAAGGGCCCGGAAGCCGATTTCAGCAATTCCGGCGCAGTTGAGCCGGAGCCCGCGCAGCCGATGCCCTCGGTCGCCAGGATTCTTGGTAATGAAGGATTGCTGGAGCCGGAGCTGCCGGGCAATGACGATGCGCCGGTCGCGGACTTGACGCGCGAGCCCTTGGCCTTTCCGGCCGAACGCGACATGCGGTTGCAAGCCCTGGCGCGCGGCGACGAGGGCTTCCTTCTGTCGCTCGGCTATTCGACGCAGCGCGGCTATGGCCGCAACCATCCCTTCGCCGGCGAAATCCGCCTGGGCGACGTCAACGTGGAGATCCAGCCGGACGAGCTGCCGTTCCCGATCGAGATCGGCGAAATCGAAATCACCGAATGCCAGATGGTGAACAGCTTCAAGGGCTCGAAGACCAAGCCGGCGCAATTCACCCGCGGCTATGGCCTGACCTTCGGCCATGGCGAGCGCAAGGCCATGTCCATGGCGCTGGTCGACCGCGCCTTGCGCTGCCGCGAACTGGACGAGGAAGCATCGAGCCCGGCGCAGGACGAGGAATTCGTGCTCTATCACTGCGACAATCTGGAAGCCTCCGGCTTCGTGCAGCATCTGAAGCTGCCGCACTATGTCGATTTCCAGGCGGAGCTGGTGATGGTGCGCGAGATGCGTGCGAAGATGCCCCAGGCGGACATTTCCAGGGCGGAGGCGGCGGAATGAGTACCGAAACCGGCTACAACTTCGCCTATCTGGACGAGCAGACCAAAAGGATGCTCCGCCGCACCATTCTGAAGGCGGTCGCCATTCCCGGTTACCAGGTGCCGTTCGGTGCGCGCGAGATGCCGATGCCGCATGGCTGGGGCACCGGCGGCATCCAGGTGACCGCCGCCATCATCGGCCCGGACGACACGCTGAAGGTGATCGACCAGGGCGCGGACGACACGACCAACGCCGTCTCCATCCGTCACTTCTTCGCCAAGACCGCCGGCGTCGCCACCACGACGCGGACCGAGGACGCGACCATCGTGCAGACGCGCCACCGCATCCCGGAAAAGAAGCTGCAGGAGGGCCAGATCCTGGTCTACCAGGTGCCGATCCCGGAACCCTTGCGCTGGCTGGAGCCGCGCGAGTCCGAGACGCGCAAGATGCATGCGCTGTCGGAGTATGGCGTCATGCACGTGCGGCTCTACGAAGATATCGCGACGCACGGCCGTATCGCCACGGCCTATGATTATCCGGTGCAGGTGAACGACCGCTACATCATGCGGCCGTCGCCGATCCCCAAGTTCGACAATCCGAAGATGGACATGAACCCGGCCTTGCAATTGTTCGGCGCGGGCCGCGAGAAGCGCAT
>DASZQC010000382.1:0-5939 GCA_035549815.1 Dongiaceae bacterium | reverse complement strand
GTGACGACGATGTCGTTGTAGGTCCAAGTGTCGGCGGCCTCATCTCCGTAGTACAGGACTTCGCCACCGATCAGGAGGCGCCGTCCGTCGGCCAAGGTCAGTTCCAGGCTCTCTTCGCGCACGGCAGTCCAGACGACGCCGTCGATGGTGCGGGCGAGTTTCTGACGGGCGATTCCAGCACTGATGCGCCGCATCCATGCGGCGAAGGCAGGCGTTCCGGGTTCAGGTGCGGGGCCTTCGGCAAGCGGGTCTTCATCCGCTCGTGCCGGCGCGACGTCGCCGAAATGCACCCGTGCGCGGCTCGGCGGCCACTGGCGCCGCGCCATCTCGAGCCAGAACGGATTGTCGATGCGCTCCGGATTGGCGGTGCCATAGCGCGGATTTCTGCAGGCGCGATAAGTCTCCGTCGAGACCGGAAAGATGCTCATGTCACCGGGTTCTCGGCGCCGCCATGTCCGGGTGGTCAGGTCGAGTTCGAACGTGCCTGTGCTCGTCTTGTAGTCGACTTCGGTCTGCACCATGCCGCCGGCGATGAGGATCGATGTTTCGCCAAGCATTCCAGCCGTGTGCCGCGAGATCCAGCCTGGCCCGTCGCCGGACGTGGCGACCGGCTCGATGCGCAAGGTACGCGTGTCGAGCTTGAGCACCTGCGTCTCGCCGACCCGCCGCAAGTCGCGATAGCCGATGGAGCCGATCAGGAAAATCTCCTCCCCGATCAGCGTCGCACTATGACCATCCGTCGGCGGGAAGACGTCCTTGGGATAGAGATAAAACTCCAGGCTGCCGTCGGGGTTCTCCACGATCACGTCGTTGTAGATGCAGAAGTCCGGGTCGTAGCTGTCTTCATGCTCGCCGGCGATGTGGATCACGCGGCCATCCGGCAAGGGCGTGCGGCTGCGGCCGAAACGCTGCCAGCTCCAGAAGGGCCCCGGCTCGGTTTCCCGATAGCTGGAGAGCGAGGGGTTTGAACAGCCCTGGAGCCTGACGTTGAGATGCTCGCTGAGCTGGTAGCCGCTCCAGTTCTTGCGTACGACCATCTCCCAAAGCTCGTTCTCGACGCGCTCGGGATTCGAATTGCCGTAGCGCGTGCGCGTTGCTGGCGTTGCCATTGAGAATTTTTGCGTCATAGGCCGTGCATTACATACGACTGGGGGCATACTCCGATGCCACGCTTCAACGGCCGGTTAATACAGGGTAGACCGGGCAGTCTCGTCGTCCGCTAATCCGCCAGCAACTTTCCCAGCAGCGCCGCAAGCTTTTCCGCCTCCGCTTCGCTGAGCTTGTCGCCGATATGGCGGTTGATGGCACGGGCGTAGCTGGGCCAGGACGCCTTGCGCTGCTTCTTCCCCGCTTCGGTGATGTGCAGCACGTGGCCGCGCTTGTCCTCTGGGCAGGCTTCCTTGCGCACCAAGCCGGCCTCGACCATGCGGTCGATCAGGCGGGAGAGGTTGTATTGCGCGAACAACAGCCGATCTTCCATCTCGTAGGGGCGTCGGCCTTCGGGCGCGCGCTCCAGCTCCCACAGCACGTCGTACCATTCCATCGGCAGGGCGCCGACCGCTTTGCCGTCGGCCTCGACCGCGTTCACCACCTTGTGGCGTGCGCGCACCAGCCTGATCCAGGCGTTGGTGACGGTGTCGGAAAGCTTGTCGCTCATGGGGCTAATCTATCATCGATTTCATGCATTTGCATCCGCTTGACAATAAATGCAATTACATCTATATAGATGCATATGCATTAACTTTCCCGAGGATGCCTCGATGTTTGCCGAAACCAACCTGCGCCAGGTGGGCGCGACCGCCCTGCGCGTGACGCTCGGAGCCATGTGGATCAGCCACGCCTGGTTCAAGATCAGCGCCTTCGGCGTAGCCGGCTTCGCCGGTTGGCTGGACAGCCTCGGCCTGCCGGGCTTCATGGCCGGCCCGGTCATCGCGCTGGAGCTGATCGGCGGCGCCTTCATCCTGGGCGGGCTGTATGGCCGCTTTGTTTCTTTAGCGCTGCTGCCGGTGCTGGCGGTGGCGACCTGGGTGCATCTGCCGAACGGCCTCATTTTCAGCAATGCCAATGGCGGCTGGGAATATCCGGTGTTCCTGATGGTCGCCTCTGGGGTGCATGCCCTGATCGGCGACGGCTATCTGGCCTTGCGCGCGCGTCCGCTCGGCCTCGCCGCGTTACGCAGCGCGGAGGGCTGAGCCATGGCCAATCTCACCTTGGTCAGCCACGCCTTGTGCCCCTATGTGCAGCGCGCGGCGATCGCCTTGCATGAGAAGGGCATCGCCTTCGAGCGCATCGATGTCGACCTCGAGAACAAGCCGGACTGGTTCAAGGCGATCTCGCCCTTGGGCAAGGTGCCGTTGCTGAAGGTCGGCGACGCGGTGATCTTCGAATCCGCGGTCATCGTCGAATATCTCGAAGAGACGCAACCCAATCCGCTGCATCCGGCCGATCCGCTGCGGCGCGCCCAGCATCGCGCCTGGATGGAGTTCGGCTCGGCGGTCCTGGCCGATATCTGGGGCTTCTATACCGCGCCCGACGAGGCGGCCTTGCAGGCGAAGACGCGCGCATTGACCGACAAGTTCGCGCGGCTGGAGCAGCATCTGGGCGCCGGATCGGATCCATCGGGGCCCTACTTTGATGGTGCGCGCTTCAGCCTGGTCGATGCGGTGTTCGCGCCGGTGTTCCGCTATTTCGATCTGTTCGACCGTATCGGCGATTTCGGCATCCTGGGAGGAAGGCCGAAGCTGGCGGCCTGGCGCGCCGCGCTGGCGCAGCGTTCGTCGGTCGCCCGCGCGGTCTCGTCAGATTTTCAGGCGCGCCTGCGCGCGTTCATCGTCGCGCGCAATGCGCACCTGTCGCAGATGATGGTGAAGCAGGCGGCTTAGAGCGGTTCAAAACTCCCGGCCGTCATTGAGATCAGGAGCCGGCGAACGGGCGGCTTATCGGCACAGCAGCCCAGCCTGACCGCCGGTTCCTGGTGCCATTCATTAACCATCGCATGGTATTTTCATCACCTCTGACCGATCTGGGCGGTACGGGTGATTCAAGAAGACCCTCGTTGGCGCGGCAAAACCGCATTGGACCGCGCCGAGCTGCGCGATCTGGCGGCAACATGGCGCGGCTGGGCGAAGGGCAGGGCCCTGCCGTTGCGCGACCGCTTCGACCCGGTCGATTTCCCTAAGCTGCTGCCGTGGATCGTGCTGATGGAGATATTGCCGGAAGCGCCGGAACTCGACGCCCGGATCCGCTATGTCGGCAGCGAGATCGTGCACTATTTCAGCAGCGCGAACATCACCGGCACGACGCTGAGCGATCTGGGGCCGATCTACTGGGATCGCTGGGCGGATGTCGGGCGGCAGGTGAGGCAGGCGCGTGGCCCGCTCTGTTTCCAGGGCGCGCCCTTCCTGGTGGGCAAGGCGCACGTCAATTTTGAGATGCTGGTCCTGCCATTGTCGAAGACCGGCGAAGGCGTCGATTTCCTGATCCTGGCCTTATCCCGGTTGTAGGTCGGACGGTCACGCGATCGATTGGTTGATCTGCTCTTCCGGCGCGTCGAAATCGTCGCTGCGGCGGCGCTCTCCCAGATATTCCGCGGTGCGGAAGCGGCGGCGGTCCGGCCCGACATAATGTTCGGAACGGATGAAAGGCGTGTCCTGGCTCAGCGTCCAGATGACCCGCTCCATGAGCTGCGTTGCGGAGAAGGGGCGCAACAGCAGCGCGTTCATGCCGCAATCGCGCGCGGCCAGCACGGTCGGACGGTCCGGCCCCGCGATCATGCCGATGATCGGCAGCTCCGCCAGTTGCGGCGCCTCGAGACGGCGCAGGCGCCGGGTGAATTCTTCGCCGTTGATCGGATGCGCGTCCCAATCCAGTAGGAAGATGTCCGCTTTCAGTCGCGGCTCGCCGGTCAACCGCGCCCACGCCTCTTCCGAGCTGTTGATCACCTCGACGGCGCTGAAGCGGAACGAGCGCAGCACGCCGCTCAAGGTGCTCACCATCGCGGTGATGCCTTCGATCGCGACAATGCTGACGCGCTCCAGGTCTTCCGGGCGACGGATGCGGCGATGCAGGTTTTTCTGCGCGGACAGGGTCATGAAATGTCCAGGACAGAAGGTGCCGGCGAAGTAATCCACACCAGCTTCACCCCTGAAATTAGGACATTCAAGGTTGATGAAGGGTTAAGCTCACACCATCGGATGTTTGGCCCGGGGATTAGTGCGGCTGTTCCTTCACTTTCAGGAACTTGAGCTTCGGATGGTCCTGCTGCGCCCGGTCCAGGTGCCAGGCATTGCGGGCGAGAAAGACCGGGTCGCCATTGTGATCCTCGGCGATAGACGCACGGGTCTCGTCCAGGAAGCTCTTCAATTCCGCCGGCTGGTCGGCCTCGATCCAGCGCGCGGTGTGCAGGCTCGACGGCTCGAAGCGCACCGGCACGCCATATTCGGTGCGGATGCGGTCGGCCAGGATCTCGAACTGGAGCTGGCCGACGACGCCGACGATCCAGTCGGTGCCGATCAAGGGGCGGAATACGCGCGCGACGCCTTCCTCCGCCAATTGCTCGAGCGCCTTGCCCAAATGCTTCGCGCGCAGCGGGTCCTCCGGGCGCACGGTCTGCAGATGCTCCGGCGCGAAAGAGGGGATGCCGGTGAATTGCAACTGCTCTCCCTCGGTCAGCGTATCGCCGATGCGCAAATTGCCGTGGTTCGGCACGCCGATGATGTCGCCGGGCCAGGCGTCCTCCGCGATCTCGCGGTCCTGCGCCAGGAACTGCACCGGATTGTGGAGGTTGAGCTGCTTGCCGGAGCGGACATGCAGCAGCTTCATGCCGCGCTTGAAATCGCCGGAGCAGAGCCGCACGAAGGCGATGCGGTCGCGATGCTTCGGATCCATGTTGGCCTGGATCTTGAAGACGAAGCCGGTGACCTTGTCCTCGGTCGGCTCGACCTTGCGGGTCAGCGTCGGCTGCGGCCGCGGCGGCGGCGCGTAATTGGCAAGGCCGTTCAGCAACTCCGCCACGCCGAAATTGTTCACTGCCGATCCGAAATAGACCGGGCTCAGATGGCCCTCGCGATAGGATTGCACGTCGAGCTCGGGCAAAAGGCCGCGCGCCATCTCCACATCGTGGCGCAATTGCTGCACGGCTTCCTCGGGAAGATGCGCGCGCAATTTGGCTTCATCCAGACCCTTGATCTCGATGCCTTCGTCCTGGGTGCCGCCGCGCTGCATCAGCACCAGGCGATCGTTGATGAGGTCGAAGCAGCCCTTGAAGGTCTTGCCCATGCCGATCGGCCAGGAGGCCGGCGTCACGTCCAGCGCCAGCGTCTCCTGGATCTCCGACAGCAGATCGAGCGGCTCGCGCCCCTCGCGGTCGAGCTTGTTGACGAAAGTGATGATCGGCACGTCGCGCAGGCGGCAGGCTTCGAACAACTTGCGCGTCTGGCTCTCGATGCCCTTCGCCGCGTCGATCACCATCACCGCGCTGTCGACGGCGGTCAGCGTGCGATAGGTATCCTCGCTGAAATCCTCGTGGCCCGGCGTGTCCAGCAGGTTGAAGGTGCAGCCGGCATAGTCGAAGGTCATGACCGAAGCGGTGACGGAGATGCCGCGCTCGCGCTCCACCTTCATCCAGTCCGACCGCGCGCGCCGCTGCTCGCCGCGTGCCTTGACGGCGCCCGCCATCTGGATGGCGCCGCCGAACAGCAGCAGCTTCTCGGTCAAGGTGGTCTTGCCGGCGTCCGGGTGCGCGATGATCGCGAAGGTGCGCCGCCGGGCGACCTCTTTTTCCAGGTTGGTGGGCATTCTTTCGGGCTTGGCCTCGGATCTTAAAAGTCGCGGGGAATGTAGGGATTTTCGCGGGGAATGAAAGGGGATTCGGCATCGCGGGGGAGGCGTTGTCGGACGGGCACGGGCCGGCTCTAGGAGAGTTTAAGATTAAAACTGAT
>DASZQC010000381.1:0-14148 GCA_035549815.1 Dongiaceae bacterium | reverse complement strand
GAAGGTATAGGTGTGCGCGAAGAACGGCACATTCTCAGTTCGCGCCAGCAGCTTCGCTGCGTGTTCCGGTGTCAGATTCGGCGGCGCGCCCTGCGGATCCGGTTGTGCTTGCAGCAGGCTGCGGAAACGTATCTCGGGCGTGTCGCTCATTGCATCGGCTCGCGGCGTTTCGGACCGCGCGCAACCTATCATCAAGCGGCGCAAGTTTCTGCGGGTTCGTGCGTCCGCGGTGAAGATTTTTCGCGGCCGAGTTGTGGATCGGGCAGTGGATTCTTCAGCGTTTGCGCGCCGGCCTGCCGTCATGCGGCCCCAGCCGGCGCCGCGGCGCATCGGTCCAGGCATTGTCGATCCGCGCCATGACGTCCTGATTCATTGGATAAGACAGGCGATTGCCCGGCACGCCGCGCTGGCCGATCACGATCAGGCGCAGGTCTCTGGCGCCATTGTTGATGAAGTTGTGGGCGATACCGGTGCCGGCCGGAAATGCGATCGCATCGCCTTCAGTGACGCGGTGCAAATGGCCGTCGATCCAAACGTCGCCAACGCCGTCCAGGATGAAGGCGAATTCCTCCTCCAGGCTCTCGGCGTGCGGATAGGAGCTGCGCGTCCCCGGCGGCAGGCGGTCATGATGGATGCCGATGCGGGTGATGCCGAAGCGGGTGCTGAAATCGACATCGATCGCCATCGGCTCGGGATCGCCGGGATAATGCTCCTGCGGATCCTCGTTGCCGCGCCAGTTGGCGATGCAGGCCAGGCGCCCGGCCTCGATCGCGCTGGTGCGCTTGCCGCGATCCGGCAGCCCATCGTGCGGCCCCATCGGTCGCGGCGGCACATCGTCCCACCAGTCCTGGCGCAGCGCGCGCTGCTCCAGGTTGCGCGGATAATAGATGCGGTTCTCCGGCTTGGGCTTTTCGCCGACCACCAGCAACCGCGCCTCGCCGTCGGAATTGTTGAGGAAGGAGTGGCACAGGCCGGTGCCCGCCGGAAATCCGACCGCGTCGCCTTCGCCCAGGCGATAGAGCCGCCCGTCGATCCAGGCATCCGGCGTGCCCGCGATCACATAGACGAATTCCTCTTCGGCGCTCTCGGCGTGCGGATAGGAGGTGCGCCGGCCGGGCGGCAGGCGCTCGTGATGGATGCCGATCCGCGTCAGCCCCAGCGCCTTGCCGAGCGGCGCGCCAATGCTGAGCAGCTCGGTGCTGTTCTGGTAGGCGGCGTCATCCGGCCCTTCCAGCTCGGTCCAGTGGCGAATGAAATCGGGACGCGCTTTGCGGGACGACATGATCCTCTGCCGGGCTTGCCTGATGGCGAACTTATAGCCCGGGTCTGGCAGAAAGCGGCAGGATCACGCCACGGTGAAGGGGAGGCTATGTCAGCGATCGCTCGGGAATTCGGACCGTCACTGTCAGTCCAAGCCCGTCATCCTCGAACGTGATCTCGGCACCGAGCTGCCTGGCGAGCATGTGCACGAGGCGAAACCCCAGGTGCCCGTCCGCGGTCGGGTCGAGCCCGTCGGGCAGTCCCACGCCATCGTCCGAAACCCTGACGATGATCAATTCGCCTGGCGCCTTGTGGCACGATACGTTGATCTCTCCGCCGATCCGTGTCGGATGGGCGTATTTGACCGTGTTCGTCACCAGTTCGCCGACGATCAGGCCGAGCCAAAGCGCCTTCTTGGGCGCCGCGGCGCAGCCGGGCTGGCCCTCGAACCGCAGGTCGGCCAGGCCGGCGAATGACAAAGAGGCGACCACGGCCTCGGCGACGCTCTGCAGATATCCGGCAAGGTCAATCGCTTCGCGATGGTCCGAGCTGGCCAACAGCCGATGCAGCCGAGAGACGGCATCGAGCCGGCCGCCAAACTCCTCGAGCAGCAGGCGCACTTCCTCGCTGGGCAGGTTGCGCCGCGCGCTCGAGATGCTGGCCGCCTGCATCCGCAGCAGACCGGCAATGACCGAGAGGCTGTTCGCGACGCGATGATTGGCTTCGGCCGCCAAATCAGGCTGAGAAGGTTCGGGGCCTGTGCCTCCGGCGCTTGCCTTGACCAGTTCCAGAGCCATGTCAGCTCCCTTCGGCATCAGGACTATCGTATAGGAACAGGTAAAACCCACGATTGATCCGACGTTTTTAATAAGTCTATTCCGTACTCTTGTGGTTATTAGTCCAATATTATTTTCCGGTTTTTGCCGATTAGGCGCTTATGAGGCGTTATGCTTATATGGAGATTAATGAGTAAAAAACGCCTCTTACTGATTTAGCAGTCTTGATGTCATTTGCGTCTTATGATGAGGTATCTGCCTTGGCATTCCACGGGAGGGGGCCATGGGCGAACTCACGCGCGGCGAGCGGCTCCAGATCATGCTGTCTGGCGAGGAGCTGGAGGCGGTGGATGATTGGCGTTTTAAATCGCGCATGCCCAGCCGGGCGGCGGCCATTCGCGAACTCTTGCGGCGTGGGCTGGCGGCCGAGGGAGTGATGATCTCCAAGAACGGCAACAAGTCCAAGGATTACGGGGTTCTGGAGGAATCCAAGCCGGAAGGCAGGCGATCCGAAGCGAAGGCGCGTCGGTAACCAGGCCGCGCCGCCGCGCAAACGGGGCGCGGCGTCTGTCCTCTAAAGCCGAATTTCATTCGTCGCCGCGACATGGATCGCGTGCGCGCCGGCGTCGAAGCCGTCGAGCAAGGCGTTGTGGTGGGCGATGATCTGGTCGAAGGTCAGGTCGCCCATGTCGGCGGTCATGTGACCGTCGGCGAGCAGCGTGACGTCATAGCCCAGCGAGACGGCGCGGCGGCACGTCGTATCGACGCAGAACTGGGTCATGCAGCCGCCGACGATCAGGTGGCCGATGCGGCGTTCCTTCAGCCGCTCTTTCAAATCGGTCTCGAAAAAGGCGTCGCTGGCAGTCTTGTGCACCAGCACGTCGCCGGCCGCGGGGCGCAGCTCGCCGCGGATCTGCCAGCCGTCGGTGCCTTTCGCCAGGCGGTGCTCCGTGTCGCCGTCATGCTGCACCAGGATCACCGGCACATTGTGGGCGCGCGCCTTGCGCTGCAATTCGGCGAGGCGGTTGACCATCAGATCCAAGGCGGCGTCGATCACCGGCTGGCGTGCTTTCGTCCCTTTGCCGCGCAGGATGGCCTTCTGGACGTCGATGATCAGGAGCGCGCTCGGCATGAATGATCCCGATACAGTATGGAAGCCGGAATATCTAAGCTTGCGCCTTCACCAGTTCGCCGTTGCCGGTGAAATCGGCGCGGGCCAGGCGGACGAAGGCATCGGTAATGGAATCGGGCGCCGGCAGGCTGGCCGGGTCTTCGCCGGGATAGGCGGCAGCGCGCATGCGGGTGCGGGTCTTGCCCGGGTCGATCAGGTTGACCCGCACATTGCCGGGCTTGCTTTCGGCGGCATAGATGCCGGCCAGCATTTCCAGCGCCGCCTTGGTCACCGCATAGACGCCCCAATAGGCGCGGGGCCCGCGCGCGGCGCCGCTGCTCACGAAAATCGCGCGCCCGGCGGGCGACTGGCGCAGCAGGGGATCCAGGCTGCGGATCAGCCGCCAGTTGGCGGTCAGGTTGACGTCGATCGCTTCCTGCCAGTGCTTGGGCTCGGTGTGGGTCAGGGGCGACATCTGGCCCAGCACGCCGGCATTGCCGACCAGCACATCCAGCCGGCCATAGCGCTCATAGAGCCCGGCGCCCAACTGGTCGATGGCATCGAAATTCTTGAGGTCGAGCGGCACCAGGAGCGAGGTCTTGCCGCTGATGGCGCGGATCTCGTCGTCCAGTTCTTCCAGCGCGCCGACGGTGCGCGCGGTCAGGACCAAGTCGGCGCCTTCCTGCGCATAGCGTTTGGCCACGGCACGGCCGATGCCGCGGCTGGCGCCGGTCACCAGCGCGATGCGGCCCGCGAGGGCTCCGTTCCCGTTTGCAGTCATGGACAGAAGTTTAGGCGGGTTGGGCGAGGAGCGAAAGCTGGCTGGCGACCATGCCGCCTTCCTGATCGGTCAGGGCGGTCGGATAGTCGCCGGTGAAGCAGGCGTCGCAGAATTGCGGCCGCTTGTTGTCGCGCCCGATCAGGCCCATGGCGCGATACAGGCCGTCGATGGAGATGAAGGCCAGCGAATCGGCGCCGATGAAGTCGCGCATCTCTTCGAGGTTGTAGTTGGCGGCGAGCAGCTTGCTGCGCTCCGGCGTGTCGATGCCGTAGAAGCAGGGATGCGCCGTCGGCGGGGAGGAGATGCGCATATGCACCTCGGTCGCGCCCGCATTGCGCATCATGTCGACGATCTTCTTCGAGGTGGTGCCGCGCACGATACTGTCATCGACCAGCACGATGCGCTTGCCCTCGACATGGGCGCGGTTGGCGTTGTGCTTCAGTTTCACGCCGAGATGGCGGATCTGGTCGGTCGGCTCGATGAAGGTGCGGCCGACATAGTGGTTGCGGATGATGCCGTATTCGAACGGGATGCCGGAGGCGGCGGCAAAGCCCAAAGCCGCCGGTACGCCGGAATCCGGCACGGGAATAATCACGTCGGCGTCGATCGGCGCTTCACGGGCCAGTTCCGCGCCGATGCGCTTGCGCGAATCATAGACGCTCTTGCCTTCCATGACGCTGTCGGGCCGGGCGAAATAGACATATTCGAAGATGCAGAACCGCTTCTGCTGCGCGCCGAAGGGCTTCATGCTGGTGACGCCGCGCTTGTCCAGGATGACCAGTTCGCCGGCATCGATGTCGCGCACATAGTCCGCGCCGACGATGTCGAGGGCGCAAGTCTCCGACGCCAGGATCCAGCCGTCGCCCAGCTTGCCCAGCACCAGCGGCCGCACGCCCAGCGGGTCGCGCACGCCGATCACCATGTCCTCGGCGATGCAGACCAGGGAATAGGCGCCTTCGACCTGGTGCAGCGCGTTGATCAGGCGGTCGATCACGTTGCCGCGCAGATGCGTCGCCATCAGATGCAGGATGACCTCGGTGTCGCTGCTCGACTGGAACATCGAGCCGCGCTTCACCAGCTCTTCGCGGATCGTATGCGCGTTGGTGAGGTTGCCGTTATGGCCGAGGGCGAAGCCGCCGAAATGCAGATCGCCGTAGAGCGGTTGCACGTTGCGCAGCGAATTCTCGCCGGTGGTGGAATAGCGGGTGTGGCCGATGGCCGAATGGCCGGTCAGCTTGCTGATGACCGCGTGCTGGGAGAAATTGTCGGCGACGTGGCCCTGGGCGCGGTGCGCGTTGAACTTGCCGTCGAAGGAAACAATGCCGGCGGCTTCCTGGCCGCGATGCTGCAGGGCATGCAGCCCCAGCACGGTGTGGGTGGCGGCTTCCTCCACCCCATAGATTCCCACAACCCCGCACTCTTCCTTCAGATGATCGTCATCGAAAGGATGGGTCGTCAGCATCGGCCCGGCGTTCCCTTGTGGGTTGGTGCGGTCGGACCTGGACGGCTGTCGGGAGCCGTGGTTCCAAGTCCCTGCGCTCGGCGTCTATATAACCCTGCCGCCCCGATTGTCCACCTTCGAATCCCGCATTGCTGCCTTGCTCTTAGCCGCCATCGCCGCTCTGGCCCGACTCGGGCGCGGCCGGGACGGCAGGAGTCCCGGTATTTTCGGGGGTTATGGTCTGCGGGGCGCCGGTTCCCTGGTTGATGATCTCGTCCGTCCGCTCCTTGAGGTCGGCCGGTATCAGGCCTTTTAGATAACTTGCAGCCTTTGCCGCATAGGGCTCGGTCCGCGCTTCCTGGACGACCGGCGGCCAGTCGGCGCGATTCGGCAGGACATATTCCATCAGGATGTAGGCGATGGCGACCAGAAGCGCGCCGCGCGCCAGCCCGAACACCAGGCCCAGCGACTTGTCGAGCGGACCCAGGAATCCGGTCGGGATGCGCGACACGACAAAGTGATTGATGATGCCGAGCACAATGAGAGAGACGGTGAAGACCACGACCGCCGCGGCGATGTCGGCGAACAATGGCTCGGCGATCTGCTTGTGGGCGAAGTCGCGCACCGCCGGCACGTGGAAATAGATCAGGTAGGTGGCGATCGCGGCGCCGAGCCAGCCGAAGAGGGAGAGGACCTCCTTGATCAGGCCCCGCCCCAAGGCCAGCAGCGCCGACAGGCCGATGACCACCAGGACGCCGATGTCGACATAGTTCACGATCCCAACTCCACGCTCGTTCCACTCACTGTTCTATGCGAGGGCTTTCTTGCCGGCGCTGAGCGACCGCACCTCGCCGAACAGCCAGTCGATCAGGTCCTGCAGATGCCCCATCTCCAGCACCTCGACCCCGCCCACCGCGCGGTCCTTGCCCTCGGCGTTGCGACGGCGCGGGCGCAGCGCGCGGCGGAAGCCGAGCTTGCCGGCCTCGCGCAGCCGGAGATCCGCCTGCGACACCATGCGCAGCTCGCCGCTCAAGCCGATCTCGCCGAACGCCACCACGTCTTCGGGCACCGGTCGGTCGCTCAAGGCGCTGACCAAGGCCAGCGCCACCGCAAGATCGGCGGCCGGATCGCTGATTCGCAAGCCCCCGGCCACGTTCAAGTAGACCTCGTTGCCGGCGAAGGCGAGGCCGCAGCGGGTCTCCAGCACCGCCAGCAGCATGGCGAGGCGGTTGGAATCCCAGCCGACCACGGCGCGGCGCGGCGTCGCCTGGGGCGAGGGGGAGACCAGGGCCTGGATTTCCACCAGAACCGGCCTTGTGCCCTCGATGCCGGCGAAGACGGTGGCGCCGCTGACGCTGCCGCGGCGCTCCGCCAAGAACAGGGCCGAGGGATTGGCGACCTCCTGCAGGCCGCCCTCGGTCATCTCGAACACGCCGATCTCGTTGGCCGGGCCGAAGCGGTTCTTCACCGCGCGCAGCAGGCGGAAATGATGCCCACGCTCGCCCTCGAAATAGAGGACGGTGTCGACCATGTGCTCCAGCACCCGCGGGCCGGCGATCTGGCCTTCCTTGGTGACATGGCCGACCAGGACGACGACGAAGCCGCGCGACTTGGCGAGGCGGATCAGCTCGGCCGCGCAACTGCGCACCTGGGCGACGGTGCCGGGGGCGGAATCGAGATTGTCCAGATACATGGTCTGGATCGAATCGATGACCACGAGGTCGGGCGGGTTGGAGACGTCCAAAGTCGAGAGGATGTCGCGCACATTGGTGGCGGTGGCGATCTCCACCGAATGCGACTGCATCTCCAGCCGTTTGGCGCGGAGCTGCACCTGCTCCACCGCCTCTTCGCCGGAGATATAGGCGCTGCGCATCGGCTTGGCGCCTTTCGCCACCGCGTTCACAACCTGAAGCAGGATGGTGGACTTGCCGATGCCGGGATCGCCGCCGATCAGGATGGCGGAGCCGCGCACCAGCCCGCCGCCGGTGACGCGGTCGAACTCGGCGATGCCGGTCGGCCGGCGCATGGCTTCCGGCGCCTTGCCGTCGAGCGGCACGAAATCGACCTTCTTGCCCTTGCCGCGGCTGAGGCCCCTGGGCAGCGTGTCAGGGGCACTTTCCTCGACGATGGAATTCCAGGAGCCGCACGCCTCGCACTTGCCCATCCAGCGGGCGAAAGAGGCGCCGCAGCTCTGGCAGACATATTGCGTGCTCGACTTCGCCATCGGCGATGTTTCTCCGCCGCTTGATCTATCTCAGCAAGGCCAGCCGCTAGAGCGGCCTCACCGGCATCTTGATCGGGCCCTCGGCGCGGCCCTGCACGAACTGCTCGACATGGGCGTTGCCGGAATGGTCGATATCGGCGGCGTCGCCGTTCCAGATGATCCTGCCCTCATAGATCATCGCGGCCTTGTCGCCGATCACCCGCAAGCTGTGCATGTCGTGGGTGATGGATAGCGCGGTCGCCCCCAGATCGTCGACGCATTTCTTGATCAGCTCGTTGATCACCTGGCTCATGATCGGGTCGAGACCGGTGGTCGGCTCGTCGAAGAAAATGATCTCCGGCTCCGCGGCGATGGCGCGGGCGAGCGACACGCGCTTCTGCATGCCGCCCGAGAGTTCCGCCGGATAGAGCTGCGCCACGTCGGGACCAAGGCCGACCGCCGCCAGCTTGCGCAATGCAATTTCCTTGGCTTCGGCGCGGTTGAAGCCGCGGCCGGCGATCAGGCCGAACGCCACGTTTTCCCACACAGGCAGCGAGTCAAAGAGCGCGCCGCCCTGGAACAGCATGCCGAACTTGTGCATGAACTCTTCGCGCTCGCCCATCGACATGCCGACCACTTCCTGGCCGTCGATCTCGATAGAGCCCTTGTCCGGCTTGATCAGGCCGATGATGCACTTGATCAGCACCGACTTGCCGGAGCCCGAACCGCCGATCACCACCAGCGACTGGCCCTTTGGCACGTCGAGGTCGAGGTTGTTCAGCACGACCTTGCGACCGAAAGCCTTGCAGAGACCGCGCACCTTGATTTTGAGATCGCTGCTCATCGGGAGAAGAACAGCTCCGTGACGATGTAGTTGGAGATCAGGATCAGGATCGAGGCGGTGACCACGGCATTGGTGGTCGCCTTGCCCACGCCCTGCGCGCCACCGCGCGAATGGAAGCCGTGATAGCAGCCCATCAGCGCGATGATGAAGCCGAAGACGGCGGCCTTCACCAAGCCGGAAAAGACGTCGATGAACTCGACGAAATTGACCGTGTTGGACAGGTACGTGCCGGGATTGAAGCCGAGCTTGTAGATGCTCACCAGATAGCCGCCGAACACACCAATGATATCGGCGATGGCGACCAGCAGCGGCAGCATGGTCAGGCCGGCGACTAGCCGCGGCGCGATCAGATAGCGGAACGGATTGGTCGAGAGCGTGGTGAGGGCGTCGATCTGCTCGGTCACCCGCATGGTGCCGAGTTCGGCCGCCATGGCGGCGCCGATGCGCCCCGCCACCATCAGGCCGGCCAGCACCGGGCCCAGTTCGCGGCAGATCGAGATCACCACCACGTTGGGAATCGCCGTCTCGGCATTGAAGCGGGCGAAGCCGGTATAGGTCTGCAGCGCCAGCACCATGCCGGTGAAGATCGCGGTCATGCCGACGACGGGGAGGGAGTAATAGCCGATCTCCACCATCTGCTTCAGCATCAGGCGCGGATAATAAGGCGGCTGCAAGCCGATCATGACGGCGCGGAAGGCGAACAGGACAAAGCGTCCGACGGATTCCAGCCCGTTCAGGAAGGTGCGCCCCAAGGGCTGAAGCAGGGGCATCTCGTTCCTACCCCGCTGGCAGATAGCGCCGCTGGTAGCGGCTGCCGAGGGAGGTCAGGATTTCGTAGCCGATGGTGCCGGCGGCAGCGCCCAGGTCGTCGGCGCTCTGATGCGGGCCCAGGATTTCCACCCAGGCGCCGGGCTCGGCCAGATGCGCCGGCACATCGCCGACATCGATGGTGATCAGATCCATGGACACGCGACCCACAAACGGCGCCCGAACTTCCCCCACAAACGCGGCACCGACATTGGTCAGGCTGCGCGGAATTCCATCCGCATAACCCAGGCCCAGGGTCGCCAAGCGCGTCGCCCGTGTCGAGCGGTGGGCACCATAGCCAACGGTCTGACCCTGGTCAATCTGACGGACCTGCAGAATTCTGGCTTTCAGGCCAACAACTTGCTTCATCGGATTTGGGGCGCCGGGGGTCGGGTTGATGCCATAGAGCGCGGCCCCGGGACGAACCAGATCGAAATGGAAATCCGGCCCCAGAAAAATTCCGGAGGAATTCGCGAAGGTGAGCAGCGGTCGCTTCGGCAGCAAAGGCGCCAGCCGGTCGATGGCCGCTTGGAAGCGCGCCATTTGCTGACGGTTCAGCGGATTGTCCGTCTCCTCGGAGCAGGACAGGTGCGACAGCATCACCCGGATGGGCATCAGCGACAGCAGTTTGGGATTGTTGGCCAGCCAATCCAGCTCTTCCGCCGACAGGCCCAGGCGCGACATGCCGGTATCGACATGCAGGGCGGCCGGCACGGCGTCGCCGGAAAGCGACCAGGTCCACCAGAGTTCGATCTGCGGCTGGGAATTCAGCACCGGAATCAGGCGATGGGCGCGATACTCGGGCTCGTCGCCACCCAGCGGCCCGGACAGGACATAAATCTCCGCCTCCGGCACCGCGGCCCGCAGCGCGATGGCCTCGCTTAGCACGGCGACGAAAAAATGCCGGCAACCGGCCGCGAACAGAGCCGGTGCCGCGCGTTCGGCGCCCAGGCCATAGGCGCTGGCCTTGATGGCGGCGGCGCAATCGGCCGGGGCGGCGCGCGATTTCAGCAGGCGGTAATTGGCGACCAGCGCACCGAGATCGATCGTCAGCTCCGCACTGGGCGTCACGCTCATCGGCGGGCCACCGGGCGGATCAATCGTGATCCGGCAGATCCTGATCGCGGATCAGATCGCCGAAGCGGGTGATGGCGCCGTCGAAGAACAATTCGATGGTGCCGACGGGGCCGTGACGCTGCTTGGCGATGATGACTTCGGCGACATTGTGGATCTGCTCGCCGCGCTCCTGCCAGCGCGCCATGCGCTCCTGGTATTTGTCGGTCGATTCATCGACGCGCTGCTTGGGCTCGGCGCGCTCGTGATAGTACTGCTCGCGATAGACGAACATGACCACGTCGGCGTCCTGCTCGATCGAGCCCGATTCACGCAGATCGGCGAGCTGCGGCCGCTTGTCCTCGCGCGCCTCGACGGCGCGGGATAGCTGCGACAGCGCCATGACCGGCACGTTCAGCTCCTTGGCCACCGCCTTCAGGCCGCGGGTGATTTCGGAGATTTCCTGCACCCGGTTCTCCGACGGCTTGGGGCTGGCGGAGCGCATGAGCTGCAGGTAATCGACGATGACCATGTCCAGGCCGAACTGCCGCTTCAGCCGCCGCGCCCGGGTGCGCAAGGCGGGCACGGTCAGGGCGGGCGTGTCGTCGATGAAGAACTGGACCGTGGTCATCGCCTGGGCCGCCTCGACGATCCTGGTGAAATCATCGTGCTTCACGTCGCCGCGGCGGATGCGGTCGGAGGAGATGCCGGATTTCTCCGCCATGATGCGGTGGGCCAATTGCTCGGCCGACATTTCCAGCGAGAAGAAGGCAACCCGGTTCTTGGTGCCGGTCTCGCTGTCCTTCACCGCCTCGGCCGCATTGAAGCCGATATTGGTGGCAAGGGCGGTCTTGCCCATGCTCGGGCGGCCCGCCAGGATCACCAGATCGGAGGGCTGCAAACCGCCCAGCTTGCGGTCCATGTCGCGCAGGCCGGTGGTGACGCCGGTGATGTGGGAGTCGCGCTTGTAGGCGTTCTCCGCCATATCGAGCGCGCTTTTCAGCACGTCGTTGAACTTCTTCGGCCCGCCCTCGACCTGGCCGCCTTCGGCCAGGTTGAACAGGCGCATTTCCGACCGCTCAATCTGGTCGACCGCCGTCACGTCCGGATCGTAGCTGTAGCTGTCGTTGACGATATCCTCGCCGACGCCGATCAGTTGCCGGCGCAGATACAGATCGAAGATCGCGCGGCCGTAATCCTCGGCATTGATGACGGTGACGACGGCCTGGGCCAGTTGCACCAGATATTGCGCGCCGCCGATCTCGGCCAGCGCGCCGTCCTGATCGAACAGGTTCTTCAACGTGACCGGGTTGGCGATCTGGCCGCGCAGCACCAGCTTGCCGATCGCCTCATAGATGCGGCCGTGGAGCGCGTCGGCGAAATGCTCGGGGCGCAGGAACTCGCTGACGCGGTTGTAGACCTCGTTGTTGGCGAGCAGCGCGCCGAGCAGCGCCTGCTCGGCTTCGTAATTGTGCGGCGGCACGCGCGGCGGGATATTGCCCGTCTCGCGCAACCTGGCGACGTTTGATGGCTTAGCCCCCGATTCCATGGCGGGACCTTACTCCTTGCGACTCGTAATCGCGCCTGTGGATAATGGGTATAACGTGAATAGACTCCGGTCGAGGCAAGTTCGCAAGAATCATTTCACGTGATCGGTTTGTGATTCCCTGCTGACCTAACGAGTACAGCGTGACCGACTATTCCCCATCGTCCGATCTCCGTCGCACCGTCCTGATCGTCGCGCTGCTCAATCTCGGCTATTTCGGCGTGGAATTCTCGACCGCGCTCGCCATCGGTTCCGTTTCGCTGTTCGCCGACAGCATCGACTTCCTGGAGGATACCTCCGTCAATTTGCTGATCCTGCTCGCACTGGGATGGTCGCTACGCGCGCGGGCGCGGGTCGGGATGTTCCTGGCGGCGATCCTGCTGGTGCCGAGCCTCGCGGCGCTCTGGGCGATCTGGCAGAAATTCACGCTGCCGGTCGCGCCGGCGGCGGAACCGCTCACGCTGGTGGGATGCGGCGCGCTGGTGGTCAATCTCGGCTGCGCCTTCCTGCTGGCGCGCTTTCGCAAGGCGGAGGGCAGCCTGACCAAGGCGGCGTTCCTCTCCGCGCGCAACGATGCCCTGGCGAACGTCGCCATCATCGGCGCCGGCCTCGTCACCGCCGCGACAGCGTCGCACTGGCCCGATCTCGTGGTCGGTATCGGCATCGCGGCGATGAACGCCAACGCGGCCTGGGAGGTCTGGGAGGCGGCGCGGAACGAGCGCGATGCGGCCGCGTCGTGAACCGGCGTCACGCCGCCGCGAACGGATCGTTTTCCGCATCCTCGTTCCAGGAATATTCCGCCCAGGTTGCGACCTGACGCGCCGGCGCCGCGCCGAAGATCCGCGCGATCAGAGCCAGGCTCATATCGATCCCCGCCGACACGCCGGAGGAGGTGAAGAGCTTTCCATCTTCCACCCAGCGGGCGCTGGGCTGCCAATGGACCCTCGGTCCCTGCGATTTCACCCAGTCGAAGGCGAGCTTGTTGGAGGTGGCCTTCACCCCATCCAGAATTCCGGTCTTCGCCAGCAGCGCGCTGCCGGTGCAGACCGAGGCCACATATTCGGCGCTGGCCGCCTTGCGCCGCAGCCAATCCAGCAGACGCGGATTGTCGACCTCCCGGCGCGTGCCACGCCCGCCGGGCACCAGCAGGATGTCATAGGCGCGATCGTCGGCCATGAGGTCATCGATGACGGAGCGCGGCCCTTGCGCGCTGGCGACAGTGCGCTCCCGCTCGGCGACAAGACGAATCTCAAACTCGTCCAGCATCCCGAACATCTCCAGCGGCCCGAACACGTCGAGCAACTCGAATTCCGGGAACAGCAGTACGCCGATGGTTTTCATTCGGGGGGCTCCTCAAAGCAAAACGGCCGCTCCGGTGGGAGCGGCCGTTCGCAATCGCGATAGGCGCGAAGCCTAGGCTTCCGGCTGCTCGCCGCCGGCTTCCGCCTGGGCCTGGGCCGCTTCCTCGAGCAGCTTGTCCAGGTCCGGGGTTTCGCCCTCGGTGCCGGTCACGGCCGCGCCGGTCTTCTCCTGCTGCGCTGCTTCGTCTTCCGACTTGGCGACGTTGGCGGTGACCGTGACGATCACTTCCGGGTGCAGGGCGACGCGGACCGCATGCAGGCCCAGCGTCTTGATCGGCTTGTCGAGGATCACCTGGCGGCGATCCACGGTGAAGCCTGCGCTGGTCAGGCCGTCGGCGATGTCGCGGTTGGCGACGGAGCCGAACAGCAGGCCGGTCTCGGACGCCTGGCGGATGACCACGATCTTCAGACCGTCGATCTTCTTGGCGACCTTCTCGGCTTCCTGCTTGCGCTTCAGGTTGGTGGCTTCGATCTGCGCACGCTGCGCCTCGAAACGCTTCTTGTTCTCCTCCGTCGCGCGCAGGGCCTTCTTGCGCGGCAGGAGGAAGTTGCGCGCGAAGCCCGGCTTCACGGAGACCACGTCGCCGATCTGGCCCAGCTTCTCAATGCGCTCCAGCAAAATCACATCCATGGTTCAGCTCTCCTTACTTCAGCACGTAAGGCAGCAGGCCGAGGAAGCGGGCGCGCTTGATCGCCTGGGCGAGCAGACGCTGCTTCTTCGCGCTGACCGCGGTGATGCGGCTGGGAACGATCTTGCCGCGTTCGGAAACGAAGCGCTGCAGCAGCTTGATGTCCTTGTAGTCGATCTTCGGCGCGTTGGCGCCGGAGAACGGGCAGGACTTGCGCCGGCGGAAGAACGGCCGGCGGCCGCCGCCACGCGGCGACGAGGACGAGGATTCAGTCGGGGCGAGGCTCATGCCTGCTCTCCTTCAGTCGAACGGTTTTCGCGGACGGGCCGCAGGCGG
>DASZQC010000380.1:0-5171 GCA_035549815.1 Dongiaceae bacterium | reverse complement strand
GGGATGATGGCGAAATACTTCGCGACATCGTTGGCGATCGAGAACGTGGTGAGCGCGCCGCGCGTCATCAACAGCTGTTTGCCGATCTCGACGATCTCGATCAGTTTGGTCGGGTTGGAATCGAGGTCGACCATGTTGCCGGCCTCGCGCGCCGCCTGGGTGCCGGTCTGCATGGCGACGCCGACATCCGCCTGGGCCAAGGCCGGCGCGTCGTTGGTGCCGTCGCCGCACATGGCGACCAGCTTGCCGTGCGCCTGCTCCTCGCGGATCAGGGCCAGCTTGGTTTCCGGCGTCGCCTGGGCGCGGAAGTCGTCCACGCCCGCCTCCGCCGCGATCGCGGCTGCCGTGAGAGGATTGTCGCCGGTGATCATGATGGTGCGGATGCCCATCCGGCGCAGCTCGGCGAAGCGCTCGCGGATGCCGCCCTTGACCACGTCCTTCAGATGGATCAGACCCAGGATGCGGTCATCCTTCATCACCGCCAGCGGCGTGCCGCCGGACTTGGCGATGCGGTCGGCGATGCTCTTGGCCTCGATCACTTCCGGCCGCGTCTCGGCCAGGCCGCGCTCCTTCAGGAAGGCGATCACCGAATCGACCGCGCCCTTGCGGATGATGTGGCCGTCGAGGTCGACGCCGCTCATCCGGGTCTGCGCGGTGAAGGGCACGAAATGCGCGTGCATCGGCGCCATGTCGCGACCGCGCAACCCGTATTTCTCCTTGGCCAGCACCACGATGGAGCGGCCCTCCGGCGTCTCGTCGCTGAAGGAGGCAAGCTGCGCCGCATCGGCCAGATCGCCCGGCTGCACGCCGCTCAGCGGAATCATCTCCGACGCCTGGCGGTTGCCCAAGGTGATGGTGCCGGTCTTGTCCAGGAGCAGCGTGTCGACGTCGCCCGCCGCCTCGACCGAGCGGCCGGACATGGCGAGCACGTTGAACTTCACCAGCCGGTCCATGCCGGCGATGCCGATGGCCGACAAGAGCGCGCCGATGGTGGTCGGGATCAGGGTCACGAACAAGGCGATCAGCACGATCGCCGGAACGGTGCCGCCGGCATATCTGGCGAAGCTCGGGATGGTCACCGTGGCGAACAGGAAGATCAGCGTCATGCCGGCCAGCAGGATCGACAGGGCGATCTCGTTCGGCGTCTTCTGGCGCTTGGCGCCTTCGACCAGGCTGATCATGCGGTCCAGGAAGGACGAGCCCTGCGCTGCGGTGATCTTCACCTTGATCCAGTCGCTGAGCACGCGGGTGCCGCCGGTCACCGCCGAACGGTCGCCGCCGGCCTCGCGGATGACGGGTGCCGATTCACCGGTGATGGCGGATTCGTCGACCGAGGCGACCCCGTCGATCACCTCGCCGTCGCCGGGGATGAGATCCCCGGCTTCGACCAGCACCAAATCGCCGGGATTCAATTGCAGCGCCGAGACGACGGCATATTTGTCGCCCTTCGCATCATAGAGTTGCTTGGCCGGCGCGTGGCTGCGCGTCTCGCGCAGGGCATCGGCCTGGGCCTTGCCGCGGCCTTCGGCGACGGCTTCCGCGAAATTGCCGAACAGGACGGTCAGCCACAGCCAGAAGACGAGCTGGCCGGAGAACAAGGCGTCGCCGCCCTGCCAGATGTCGCGGAAGAACAGGATGGTGGCGACGACAGCGACCGCCTCCACCGCCAGCATGACCGGATTGCGCCACAGGATCGTCGGGTCGAGCTTGCGGAAGGAGTCGAAGCCCGCCTCGATCAGGATCTTGGCATCGAACATCGACGGTGTGCGCGATTTCTTGGACATGTTTGTTGCTCCAACGATCCCTTAGAACAAGGTCCCGGCCAGCATCGACAGATGCTCGACGATCGGGCCCAGCGCCAAAGCAGGCAGGTAGGTGAGGCCACCGACGATCAGCACCACGCCCACCAGCAGGCCGACGAACAGCAGCCCATGAGTCGGGAAGGTGCCGGTGCTGGCCGGGGCGATCTTCTTGGCCGCGAGCGCGCCGGCGATGGCGACCATCGGCACGATCATCAGGAAGCGGCCGACGAACATCGCGATGCCGCCGGTCGTGTTGTAGAACGGCGTGTTGCCGGTAAAGCCCGCGAAGGCGCTGCCGTTGTTGCCGGTCGACGAGGTGAAGAGATACAGGATCTCCGAGAAGCCATGCGGGCCGGCATCCTGGACGCTTTTCAGCGCATCCGGCCAGATGATCGCCGCGGCGGTGAAACCGAGGATCGCCAGCGGCAGGATGAGGACGGCCAGCATGGTCATCTTCATCTCACGCGCCTCGATTTTCTTGCCGACATATTCCGGCGTGCGGCCCACCATCAGGCCGGCGATGAACACCGCCATGATGGCGAACAGCAGCATGCCGTAGAGGCCGGCGCCGACGCCGCCGACGATCACCTCGCCCAGCAGGATGTTGGCCAAAGGCACGGCGCCGCCCAGTGGCATGAAGCTGTCATGCATCGCGTTGACCGCGCCGCAGGAGGCCGCCGTGGTGATGACGGCGAACAAAGCGGAATTGGTGATGCCGAAACGCACCTCCTTGCCTTCCATGTTGCCGCCGGATTGCAGCGCGCTCGTCGCCTGGTCGACATGGGCGGCGACGAAGGCCGGGTTGCCCGCCGCTTCCGCCCAATAGGCGATGGCAACGCCGGACAGGAACAGCACGCCCATGGCGGCAAGGATCGCCCAGCCCTGGCGCTGGTCGCCGATCATGCGGCCGAACACGTTGGTGAGCGCGGCGCCGAGCGCGAAAATCGCCACCATCTGCACGAAGTTGCTGAGCGCGGTCGGGTTCTCATAAGGATGCGCGGCATTGGCGTTGAAGAAGCCGCCGCCATTGGTGCCCAGCATCTTGATCGCGACCTGCGATGCGACCGGGCCTTGCGCGATGGTCTGCTGCGCGCCGTCCAAGGTCGTCGCGGTCACGTAATCGCCCAGATTCTGCGGCATGCCCTGCCACACCAGGAACAAGGCGATGACGATGGAGATGGGCAGCAGCACATAGAGGCAGCAGCGGGTCAAATCGACCCAGAAATTGCCGATGCCCACGCTTGAACTCTGGGGCGCCGATTTGCGCGCGAAGCCGCGGATCAGCGCCACCGCCAGCGCGATGCCGGTCGCCGCCGAGACGAAATTCTGGACGGTCAGGCCCGCCATCTGGCTGAAATAGCTCATCGTGGCCTCGCCACCGTAATTCTGCCAGTTGGTGTTGGTGGTGAAGCTGATGGCGGTGTTGAAGGCGAGGTCCGACGGCAGGTTGCCGAAGCCGCGCGGGTTCAGCGGCAGATAGGCCTGCAACCGCAGGATCGCATACAGCAGGAAGAATCCCGCCGCGTTGAACAGCAGCATGGCGAAGGCATAGGCCAGCCAATGCTGGTCCTCCTTCTCGCGCACGCCGCTGAGCCAGTAGAAACCGCTTTCCACCGGACGCAGCACCGGCGAGAGCCAGGTGCGCTCGCCATTGAACACCTTGGTCATGTAAAGCCCGAGCGGCTTCACCAGAACCAAAACGACCGCGCAGAACAGCGCGATCTGCAGCCAACCATTCCAGGTCATGGAAGCTCCGCTCTCTCTAGAACTTTTCCGGCCAAAGCAGCGCGTAGGTCATGTAGACCAGCAGGAACAGCGCTACGGCCGCGCCGAGGATGACATCGAGTCCCATGGCCGCCTCACACCTGCGCGCAGGCGCGCGCATAGATGAGCGCGCCCAGGAACAAGGCGGCGCCGAGGACTACGAAGACGAGGTCAAGCATTGTCGCACCCATGTTTGGCTGACACGGGCGAAAGATGGGGCGGAGGTCCGTAAAGGGGCGAGATGAGTTCAGGCCCCGCCGCGTAAAGACGGCATAAAGAGAGCGGGCAGTATCGGGATTGGCGCCGGTCCAGAGGACACGGGAGGACCGGCCCTGCCCCCGCCTACCAGTTGATGCGGAAGCCTCCGGTGGCGCTGATCCCTTCCGCCTCGTCGCCCAGCGTGTAATCGGCGTCGACGGTGAAGGTGAGGCCTTCTTTCGGCAGCGCGATGTCGATGCCGCCGCCGATCTCGAACGTCGTGCCCGGCAATTCCTGTTCCAATGTCAGGCCGGAGACCTTCGCCTCGGTCTCGCCCAGGAACTCCTGATTGACTGCGGCCTCCAGATAGAAGTTGCCCGTGACCGGCTCGGCCGCCGCGCCGGCTGTGGTGGAGAGCTCCTGGCCCAGCCGTGCGCCGAGGCGGCCGCGCAAGCTGTCCGCATCCTGAAGCTCAATCTTGCTGCCGCTCTTGTCGGTGATGCTGTCGTCGCCGGAATGCGCATAGCTCAATTGCGCCTGCGGCTGCAGATACAATCCGTCCGGCGTCAGGTCGAAACGGTAGCCAGTCTCCAGGCTGAGCCCGAACACCGGCAGCTCGACATCGTCGCTGGCATTCTCCGAATTGAACGTGCCGTCCATCCAGTCGAACTTGACCAGCGCGTCCAGGTAGTACGGGCCCCGGAAATAGGTCGCATAGGCGCCCAATGTGGCGATGTCGAAATCGACGTCGCTGCCGCCCTCGAACCCGGCGGAGGACCAGCCATAGCCGGCCATCGCACCCAGCACCAGCCAGTCCGCGCCGTCGAGGATGTTATTGAAGCCGAGGTCGAATCCCGCCGTCGCGCGCGTCGCGTTGAGGTCGAAATCGGCCGGCCCGTCCTGCTCGATATCCATGTCGGCGCCGCTGACCCGAAGCCAGCCGCCGTCTCCGCCGCTATTCACCCGGACGGCGGAGTTATCGGCAATGTCGGTCGCAACCGGCAGCGACGCCATCTGCCCGTCCTCGATCTGGCTGCGGCGCTCGCCCATGCGGTCGTGCAGGCCGTTCAAATCTGAGTACCAGCTCAGCAGCGCGCCGCTGACGATGGAGGGATATTCCAGCGATCCGTCGAAGAAGGAGGATTGCAGGTACCAGTTCTCATCGTTTTTCGCGGCGTTCTGATAGACCAGGTGATATTCATAGGCGCCGGCGACCGGCTTGTTGCCGAGGGCGAAGGCATCGGCATCCGATTTGTCGCGCACATTGATGACCAGGATGCCGTCGCCGGTCGTCTGTCCGCCCAGGCCGCCGGCGTTCGATATCAGGACCCGTGTGGCGCCGGTGCCGGTCTCCGCCTTGTCCAGGATCAGCACGTCGGATTGTTTCGAGCCGCCATCGTCCAGCAC
>DASZQC010000379.1:0-7552 GCA_035549815.1 Dongiaceae bacterium | reverse complement strand
TCATGCGCGTTGGAACTCCATGATCCAATTGGTCTCCCAGTCCTTGCCGTCGGGAGAGAAGGCCTGCTCCCAGCGGCACGAGGCCGGGGCGATGCGCGACCAGAGGTACGTCACCTGGACGGGGTGGCCGTTACAGGTGTCCTCGCCGTGGAAGCGGCCTTCGCCGCCTTCGAACCGGCCGAAGACCGGCGGGAACAGGAGGCCGGTCAGGCTGTTGGCCCAATAGATCGCCCAGCGGCGTTGCGCAGGATCGAACAGGCGCACCGCCATGCCCTTGAAGCCCCGGGTCGGGAAATCATGCTCTTCGACATTGCCCATGCCGTTCAGCATCGGCTGCGCGACGCAGGTACCGGGGAATTCGTACCAATCGTCGGCGTTGCCGAGCAAAGTGCGCAGCCGGCGATGACGCACGTTCCAGCGCCCCATCAGGAAATCGAAATCCGCGCGCCCGTCCTGTCTTGGGTCGGCGGAAAAGAAATCGCCGCGCGCAACGTTCGCTGCGTCGGTCATCGCCTGGCTCCATGATGTGATGATGAGAGGCTAGCGCGCGCTCTTGTCAGGACTTGGCAGGAGGATGCGCCATTGTCCGGCGCCGAGAGCACATTGGAAAGCACGCCATGATGAAACTCTATTCCGCACCCTTGAGCCTGTTCGCGCGCAAGGTAGAGATTGCACTTGCCGAGAAGGGCTTGGTCGAAGGCCGCGATTACGCGCGCGAGATGGTGCCCTTCACGCAGAAGAGCGGCTATCAGCCGAAGCATCCAACGGTGCTGGAGGTCAACCCGAAGGGCCAGGTGCCGGTGCTGATCGACGGCGATTTGCGGCTCTATGATTCGACGCTGATCCTGGAATATCTGGACGACAAGTTTCCAAGCCCGCCCTTGCTGCCGCCCATATCGAAATCCGGAGGCGCCGAAGCGCGCGCCCGCGCGCGGCAGCAGGAACTCTATGCCGACGAAATCCTGTTCCCGATGATGCGCAAGCTCGGCTATCGCACGGGCCCGTTGCCCGCCGATCCGACCGAGCGCGCAGCGTTGGAGAAGACGGGCCAGGAGGCGGAAGCCGCCATTGCGCGGGAATTCGCCGCGCTCGATGCGCAATTGGCCGGCCGCGATTTCCTGTGGGGCGATATTTCCCTCGCCGATATCGGCCTGTTCATGACCATGCTCTATATCCGCCGCATGCATGGGCCGCAGCTCGACCCGTTCCCGGCGCTGGCCGGCTGGTGGCGGCGCCTGATGGCGCGGCCCGGCTTCGCCCGCGCGGCGGACGAGATCGCCGCAGCAGACCGCGCCATGACGCCGGCGCTTGCCCAATACGCGGCGATGCGCGGCAAATAGAACCGGCGCAATTTTCCCCAAGTCCGCTGGGCGCGGCCGGCGCATGTTGCCGGCGATATTCCGCACCTTTCATACGGGGGATCATTTGACGCCGGATAGTGGCTATCTTGCCTCGCCTCACGCGCTGCAGGATCTGCGTTGGCTCAACGCCACCTTCATCGAGAATTTCGTCCGCAACGACGTGCGGTCGCACGACGCGATCCTGCATGCCGATTTCATCTCGGTCAGCGGCAACGGCGCGCGCGTCGATCGCGCCTCG
The DNA here is from genome assembly GCA_035549815.1 of Dongiaceae bacterium. Lineage (GTDB taxonomy): Bacteria > Pseudomonadota > Alphaproteobacteria > Dongiales > Dongiaceae > Dongia_A. The sequence goes on along the minus strand of DASZQC010000379.1, from coordinate 5,953 downwards.
TACCTGAAGAAATGGGCGACGGGATTCGATCCGGAGGTCATCCCCTATTGGGATGTGCGCGACGAGCTGATCACGATCATCGGCAACGTCGCCTTGGTGCGCGCCACCAACAAGCACACGATCCGTCGAAATGGGCGCGAGACCACGGGCATGAGCACCTACACCGATACCTATGTCTACGAAGGCGGCGCCTGGAAATGCATCCAGGCGCAGATCACGCCGGTAGCACCCGAACACGAGCCGGGCGACGACACCATCCTGACCGTCTATATCAAGGGCGTGGACCAGAGCCGCAGGCCCTGAGGCGTCACTCACGTCCCCGCGTGCTGCAGGATCGCGTCGAGCATGCCGGGGAAGCGGCGCTCCACTTCGGCGCGGCGCAGCGTGATGCGGCAGCGCATGCCGTCGGGCTCGGTGCGGGTCAGGCCCGCCTCGCGCAAAATCTTCAGATGATGGCTCATGGTGGATTTCGGGATGCCGCCGGCCAATTCGCCGGAGGAGTGTTCGACGCCGTCGGCCAGCATGGTCACGATGCCGAGCCGCGTCGGATCGCTGAGCGCGAACAAGAGGTCGGGCAGCTCGACCTCCTCCAGCTTGGGATGCGGGAAATTGCGCTCGCTCATCTCGCCGGAAATCCCCCTTGCATCGCCGCGGTAAATTGGCGCTTGCGCGCCGGGTGCCGATGGCGTTTGCTCGTGTTCGAGAGCTATAGAACATGACCCTGATCGACTCAAGGTCATCTCCCTCTTCGGAAGGCATTCACATGATCGAGCTGTATTACTGGACCACGCCCAACGGCCACAAGGTCACCATCTTCCTCGAGGAAGCGGGCGTGCCCTACAAGATCTTCCCGGTCAATATCGGCAAGGGCGAGCAGTTCCAACCCGACTTCCTGAAGATCGCGCCCAACAACCGCATACCGGCGATCCGCGACACGGCGCCCGCCGACGGCGGCGCCCCGATCTCGGTCTTTGAATCCGGGGCCATCCTGGAATATCTCGGCGACAAGACGGGCAAGTTCCTGCCCAAGGATGCGCGCGGCCGCGCCGAGGTGGTGCAATGGACCTATTGGCAGATGGGCGGTCTGGGCCCGATGGCCGGGCAGAACCATCACTTCGCTGCGTACGCGCCGGAAAAGATCCCCTACGCCATCGACCGCTATGTGAAAGAGACGAACAGGCTCTATGGCGTGATGAACAAGCGCCTGGCGGACCGTCCGTTCCTGGCCGGCGATTATTCGATCGCCGATATGGCGTCCTACCCTTGGGTCGTGCCCTATGAGCGGCAAGGCCAGAACCTCAACGACTTTCCGCACCTGAAACGGTGGTTCGAGGCGATCCAGAAGCGCCCGGCGGTGGTCCGCGCCTATGACCGCGCCAAGGAGGTGAACCCCTCGCCGCCGCCGGCGATGGACGAGGCGCAACGCAAGATATTGTTCGGCCAGACCGCGGCCGTGGTGCGCTGACGACTGTATGTAGCGTTTCATCCTACGCGGGCCCGGGCCTTCCAGCCCGGGCCGCGCCGGTTCCAGGTCGCGGCGCCCGATAAGTCCCGATTCCTTTTTCGCCTTGCCTTGGTCGCTGGCCGCATTATTCTGCCTGCGTCATTCTGCTTCGGATCGCCGATATCGCCGCCTTACGGACGACTACATCGCTGCTATTCGTCGACACAGTAATGATGCGGCGCAAGCCGATATGGGACCCATACACTGGAGAGACAGCGATGCCGATCGGTACCGTGAAATGGTTTAACAGCACCAAGGGCTATGGCTTCATTCAGCCGGAAGGCGGTGGACCGGATGTGTTTGTGCACATCTCCGCCGTGGAGCGTGCCGGCCTCGGCACGCTCAATGAAGGCCAGAAGGTCTCCTACGAAGAGCAGCGCGATCCGAAGCGCGGCAAGAGCTCGGCGGAGAATCTGAAGAAGGTCTAAGACCTTTCTTCAAAGCTTTGCGCGAAGGGCGCCGGTTTTCCGGCGCCCTTTTCGCTTTCCCCTTTTTGCTTTCCCCCTCTTTAGCTTTCCCCCTCTTTGCTTTTCTCTGGGGCGCGGGCGTAACCTGGGGATGCGCCAGCAACGGGAGACGAGCCATGGCCATGAAGCCCAACTACTTCCAGCAGCGCGCCGATCGCACCCGCGCCAAGGAAGCGAAGAAGCTGGAAAAGCAGCAGAAGCGTGACGAGGAGACCGCCCGCCGCAAGGCGGAGCGGGAGGCCGGCGGCACGCCCGACGGCACCACCGAACAGAAGTAACCCAGGATCAGAGTTAGCTTTGGGCCTCAGGCGACGCGGCGCACCTGATCCATGGCGCGCAGGCTTTCCTCGATGAAGCCGACCAAGGCGGCCTTGGCCTGGCGACGCTGTTCCTTCGCCGCCTTCGAGCCGCGCGCGGCATCCTCATCCTCGCCGAAGATCGACAGCTCCACCTCGCCCAGCTTGGGGAAGCCTTCGGCGCGGCCCAGGATCTTGAGATCGGGGGTCAGCGATCCATCGCTGATCACGGTGACGCCGATGCCGGCTTGCGCCGCGGCGACGATGCCGGCCAGGCTCTCGCTGGTATAGACCACGCGCGCGGCGCGGCCCGCCTCCTTCAGCGCCTTCAGGCCGCGGCCGCGGAACATGCAGGGCGCCGGCAAGGCGCAGAACGGCACCGGCTCGTCCGCCTTCAGCTCCAGCGCCGGCGCCGCCACCCAATGCAGCGCCTCGCGGCGCAGGATGCGGCCGCCTTCCATGCCCTGGTCGCTCTTGGCGATGACCAGGTCCAGCTCGCCGCGCCCCAGGGCCTCGACCAGGGTGCCGCTCATCCCCACCTTCACCTCGATATGGACCCGCGGGAACAGGCGGCCGAAACGCGCCAGCACGGCGGGCAGATGATGCGGCACGAAATATTCGGCGCAACCCAGGCGCAGGTTCCCGGCGGCCTCCGGCCCGGCGAAGCGCTGCAGGGTCTCGTCGTTCAGCTCCAGCAGCCGCCGCGCATAGGGCAGGAGCATTTGCCCGTCGGGGGTCAGGGACAGCGAGCGGCTGGTGCGGGCGAAGAGGCGCCGGCCCAGAGTCTCCTCCAGGCGGCGGACCTTGACGCTGATCGCCGATTGGGTGCGGCCCAGGCGATCGCCCGCCGCGGTGAAGCCGCCCAGCTCCGCGATCAAGGCGAAGGTGCGCAGGGCATCCAGATCGAGGGTTTCGTAGTTCATGCCATTCATATACGCCACGAATTGATGCGATACAAACAATTCATTTTGATTATGGATGTGGCGGGGCCAGATTGGGAGCATCAGACCTGAGGAGCAATGCCATGAAAGCCATCGGCTATACCGACAGCCTACCCAGCAGCGACGAGAAGAGCCTGTTCGAATTCGAGGCCGCGAAGCCAACGCCCGGTCCGCGCGACCTGTTGGTCAGGGTCAAGGCCATCTCCGTCAACCCGGTCGACACCAAGGTGCGCATGCGCCGCCAGGGCACCAAGGAGGCGCCGGTGATCCTGGGCTGGGACGTGGCGGGCGTGGTCGAGGCCGTCGGCAAAGAGGTGAGCCTGTTCAAGGCCGGCGACGAGGTCTATTACGCCGGCGACATCACGCGGCCCGGCGGCAACGCCGAATATGCCCTGGTCGATGAGCGCATCGCGGCGCTGAAGCCGAAGAGCCTGGACTTCCCCGCCGCCGCCGCCTTGCCGCTGACGGCGATCACGGCGTGGGAAGCCTTGTTCGACCGGCTGAAGATCAAGATCGGCAAGCAGGCGACGGATGACGCGCTCCTGATCGTCGGCGCGGCCGGCGGCGTCGGCTCCATCGCCGTGCAGCTGGCGCGGCGCCTGACCGGCCTGACGGTGATCGGCAGCGCCTCGCGTCCCGAGACCGCGGAATGGGTGAAGAAGCTCGGCGCGCATCACGTGATCGACCACCGCAAAAAGCTGTCGGAAGAGCTGAAGCGCATCGGCATTCCCCAGGTTCGCTACATCTTCTCCATTACCCAGACCGACCGGCATTGGGACGAGATCGTCGCCGGCCTGGCGCCGCAAGGCGAGATCTGCCTGATCGACGACCCCAAGGGCCCGCTCGATGTGATGAAGATCAAAGGCAAGGCTGGCGCGCTCCATATCGAGATGATGTTCGCCCGCGCCATGCACCAGACGCCGGACATGATCCAGCAGCACAAGCTGCTCACGGAGGTGGCGGGCCTGGTGGACGAGGGGCTGGTGAAGACGACGCTGGGCCAGAACCTGGGCCGGATCAGCGCCGCCAATCTGCGCAAGGCCCACGCCGCGCTGGAAAGCGGCGCCACCATCGGCAAGGTGGTGCTAGAGGGGTTCTAGCCAACAGCATGACTTTTGCCGCCATCGAAGGTTGATTCGATGAATTCCCTCCCCCGAGGCGGGGGAGGGCAAGGGTGGGGGCGACAGCGCCCGCCACCCACGCGATCTTCGCACGAGAGAACAACCCCCACCCTGACCCTCCCCCAGCTTGGGGGAGGGGGGAGTCCAGCACATCGCGAACGCCTGTGGCCCAGGTCACAAACGCGATTGCATTTTTGTGGTTAGGGTCCCGATCTTGTTCGCCCATCGGGAGGGGGCCACGTCAATGTCGATTCCGTCGCTGTTCATTCGCACCGCCGTGGTGCTGGGTCTTGCCGGCATGCTGCTCGGCATCTTCATGGGCATCCACCAGGATTTCCGCCTGGCGCATTTCCATGCGCACTGGAATCTGCTGGGCTGGGTCGCGTTCTTCATCTACGGCGCGTTCTACGCGCTGGCGCCGTCGGCGCGGCAGGGCTTGCTGCCCAAGCTGCATTACGTGCTGTCGTTGCTGGGGCTTGTCGTGTTCATGATCGGGCTCTACGGCGTCGCCATGGGCGAGATGCAGATGGCGGCCTTCGCCGCGATCGGCTCGCTGCTGGTGGTGGCGGGATTCCTGGTCTTCGCCTGGATCGTGTTCCGGACCAGGTTCGCCTAGCGTGCGTGCTTCGCGGGGCTAAGGCCGCGATGTGCCGACATGCATCAGGTGGGACTTGTAAGCCAAGTCTTCGCGCAGGAGATGATCGACCAGGAGGCCGCGTACCGACAAGGCGCGGTCCCAGTCGGCTTGCGCCGGCGCATCGACGGTCTCAAGCGCGGCGATGACGCCGTTGATCTCCGCCAGGATGCGGCGATGGCTGCGGCGATGACGGTCGGCGCCGGGGAAGCGCATCGCCCGGAACAACCGATCCTCGTTGCGGAAATGCTCGGCGCAACGGTCGCGCAGGGTCACGACCGCGGCAATCAACTCCGGCCAGGCGCCGCGGCGCGCGAAGATCGCCAGGATCACGTTGATCGCTTCCAGCAGCACCTGATGCTCCTGGTCGATCTCCTGATGGCCGGTTTCCAGGATCGGCAACCACGGCATGTGCGCCAGCGCCGCGTCGCCCTGCGGCATCGCCGGGGCGCGTGACTGGGCAGCCTTCTTGGCGTGGGATTCGAGGTCGCGCGGGGTCATGGGAGCAAAAGCTATGACAGGACTGGTTGATAAATGTTGATGGACCACGTCCCAGACGAGGGCGCGTTGCCGCGACGGATCGCCACGCTTGCGCGTGACAGCGCGATCACGACCGTCAGGAGTGCTGTCGTTATTTGCGGCGCGCGGCGCCGTAATGCATCAAATGCGATTTGAATTTCAGATCGTCCCGCAAGCAGTGATCGACCAGCAGATGGCGCGGCGCATGCGCGCGCTCCCAATGATGCGGTTGCGGGTTGGCAACGATCTCCAGCTCGGCGAGGATGGCGTTGAGCTCGACAAGGATGCGGCGATGCGCGCGCCGATGCGCGTCGGCGCCGGGATAGCGCATCCGTTTGAGGATGCGGTCCTCGGTCTCGAAATGGCGCGCGCTGCGGTCGCGCGTCCGGCGCAGCAGCGCCAGCATCTCCGGCCATGAGTGGCGCGCATTGAGCAGCCGCACCAGGTGGTTGCCCTCTTCCACCGCCTCGC
>DASZQC010000378.1:0-2820 GCA_035549815.1 Dongiaceae bacterium | reverse complement strand
CCTGCGTGTCGGCGAGCACGATCGGCTTGGTCGCGCTGTTGCCCTTGGCGCGGGCATAGGCGACCGCCTCGCCTGGCTGCCAGATCTTGCCGGCGAAGGCGGCCTCGTCCGCGTTGACCAATTCGATCAGCCGATCGGCGGCCGCGTCGGCGGCTTCTTGCGTGTCGGCATAGGCGACCACGGCCGGTCCGCATTCGGCGATATCGGCGGGCGGGAAACCGAACGCGAAGGACGCGCTGCGCACGCCGCCGCGCTCGCTGTCGGCGACCGCCTGGTAGAGCGAGCGGGCCGGCTCGATCAGCGTGCATTGCCATGTCAGCGGCACCAGGAAGTCGGCGCGGCGCATCGCCCTGGCCAGCCTGCCGTCCTTCAACAGGCGGCCCATGACCTGGGCCGAAGCTTCGCCGGATTCCGCGAGGTCGACATGCGGATAGGTACGGCACACGACCAGGGCAGAGGCATGCTCCACCATGCGCCGCGTGATGTTGGCGTGCAGGTCGAGGCTGACGACGATCGGCAGGTCGGGCCCCACCAGCTTGCGCAGCCGCGCCAGCAACTCGCCCTCGCCGTCCTCATATTGCTCGGTGACCATCGCGCCATGCAGGTCGAGATAGATGCCGTCGATGGAACCCAGCGCGCCGATGCGCTCCAGCAATTCGCCGACGATCCGCTCATAGGTCGCCTGCTCGACATGCGCCGAGGGCGAGGCCGAGCACCAGACCGTCGGCGCAAGATCGAAGCCTTCGCCCTGGGCCGCGGCGATGAAGCCGGCGATCGGCAGGTTGATGCCCGCGAACCCGGTCAGGATCTCGGCGCCGCGGGTGATGCCCGGCCAGCCGTCCGCCATCTCGAACTCGCGATAGGTCGCCTTGACGGGCGCGAAGGTATTGGTCTCGTGCTGGAAGCCGCCGATTGCAATGCGTGACATAGGCCGGTCTGTCTCCGATTAAGGCTTTGGCATAAAACGGGAATCTAACGTCTGCAAGGTTCCACCCGCTTCATATTTAAACTTTATTAAAGGTTTCCCGGCGATCCTGCTACCAACGGTGGGGGAACACCGTCCAAAGCCTGACTTTAGCGCGCCGCCACTTTAGCACGCCGCCACTCTAGTACGCTGCCTGGGGAACCCATGTTGATCGACAAGAAGCTGGGTGATGCCGGCATGGATACCAGCGCCAATTGGGCGCGGCTATGCCTGTCGCTGATGGCCGAGCATCGGGTGACGCCGACGCCGTCCAATTATTGCCTCTGGTATCACTATGTCGCGGACACCCTGCCCTCTCTGAAGCAGGAGATGGACCAGACGCTGCAGAATGGCGGCTTCCGGTTCGAAGACGGCGTCCGCTTATTCGAGAAGTATTTCGGCCACGAACGCGAGAGCAAGGGCCTCGAGCGCATCGGCAGCGACCTGACCGACACGATCGGCAATGTCATCAAGCAGATCGGCGAGGCCGGCCAGAACTCCCACGTCTTCGGCAATCAGTTGCGCGACTTCGACGGCTCGTTGCGGACCGTGGTCGGCAACGACGGCAAGGGCGTGCAGGAGATCGTGGCGCGCCTGCTCCAGGCGACGCAGGACATGGCGCAGCAGAACCGCGAATTGCAGGCCCAGCTCGAAGGCTCCTCCGCGCAGGTCGCCTCCTTGCGCGATCATCTGCAGCATGTCCGCAACGAGGCGATGCAGGATGGGCTGACCGGCGTCGGCAACCGCCGCTGCTTCGATCTCAAGCTGGTGGAGCACAGCAAGCTGGCGCTGGAATCCAGTGCCGAGCTTTGCGTCGTGCTGCTCGACATCGACCATTTCAAGCGCTTCAACGACACCTACGGCCATCGCGTCGGCGACCAGGTGCTGCGCGTCGTCGGCGCGCAATTGAAGGCGGCGGCCAATGCGAACGACGTGCCGGCGCGCTATGGCGGCGAGGAATTCGCGCTGCTGCTGCCGGATTGCCCGCTGGCGACCGCGACCGAGCGCGCCGACCGTCTGCGCCGCGCGCTGTCGGAGCAATATCTGCGCAACAAGGCCACCGGCGAATGCTTCGGCCAGGTGACGGTCAGCATCGGCGTCGCCCGCTATCGCGCCAACGAGCCGCTGGAAGATTTCATGGGTCGCGCCGACAGCGCGCTCTACCGCGCCAAGCGCCAGGGCCGCAACTGCGTCATCGCCGAGGCGCCGCCGGCGGCCGCCTGAGGCTATTCCGTTAGAGGTTTGTTCGAGATCAAATCCGGGTTGCCCGCGACAGCCGGGAATGGCCCTGCACACACGGCGCCGATTTCGGCGACCGCGTCACAGGCGGCCTGGATCATCCCTTTTTGCCGCGCCGCTTCGCGGAACGATGCCACGATTCCGGTCCAGCGTTCGGCCGGTACCGCCGCCGCCAAGGCGCGATCCGGCAAGACCTCCACATAGCGTTCCGCGCGGCTGATGAAGAGCAGCACCGCATTGCGCTGCGAGGTTGCATCCAAACCATGGTCAAGAAACACTGCCCGTGCAGCACGCCGAGCATCCTTCGCCACCAGCCTAGCCGAGAGAAGCTTGAGGCCAAGATCGAGTTGATCACAGATCAGGAAAACGGCAATCGCTGCGAGCAATGTAATCGGCAGCGTAACCATCAAGCTCTCCGAGTACCAAGCATCCAGCGCTGATAGAGCAACCAACGCCACCGCTGCACCAACTCCTGCCGCAATTCCACGGTCATTACCTGAAGCGCGCTTGATACAGACGACGAACTCGACGCTCGTTGTTTTCTCCGCCTGCCGGATCGCGTCCTCAAGAACACCGGACTGGGCGTCGGTGAGCACTTTTACCATCTGCCGGACGCT
>DASZQC010000377.1:0-5885 GCA_035549815.1 Dongiaceae bacterium | reverse complement strand
TGGAGCAGCAATCGGCCGAGCATTGGCGCGCCGCGGTTTCGAGCTACGGCGATTCCATCGCCGCCGCCTTGCAGGAGATCGACCGTCGCGCCGCCTCGCTGGCCGATGCGGCCGCCGGACAGAGCCGCTTGCTGTCGGAAGCGGCCGATCGTGCGGCGAAGGCGTTGGGCAACCAGCTCGACGGCCATTCGCAGGCCTTGAGCGCGGTGGTGGATTCGCTGGTCCGGCGCAGCGCCGACCTGTCCAGCCTGGCGCTGGCACAAAGCGACAAGCTGACCGAGGTCACCGACCAGACCGGCAACAAGCTGAAGGAGCAGTTGGACCGCCACCTCGCCTCGGTGCGCGAAGCGGCCGGCGCGCTGGAAGGGCATTCGCAGACGCTCGAGCAATCGATGAGCGCCGCCAGTAACCGCTTGCAGGAGATGGCGCGGCAATCGGCGACCGAACTGCAGAGCATGCTGCGCATCCAGGGTGACGATTTCCTGACCGCGGCCGAGAAGATCGGCAACCGGGTCAAGGAATTCCAGGTGATGACCGTGGCCCAGCGCGACGACCTGATCGCTGCCGCGAAGCAGGCGACGAGCTACCTGGAATCGGCGCTGAAATTGCAGGTGCAGGAGATCGCCGCGACCGCCGCCGGCCTGGTGCAGCAGACGCAGGGCTTGAGCGCCTCGGCCAAGGTGCAGGCCGAGCTGACCGGCCAGGGCCTCGCCGACATCGTGGCGAGCTTCGAAGACGCGGCACAGCGCCAGGCCGCGCATCTGAAGGAGGTGGCGTCGCAGGCCGCCGCCCAGGTCAGCAAGAATCTCTCCGGCGAATCCGAGAACGTGCGCGGCCTGTTCCAGGATTTGGTGGATCGCGGCAAGCAATTGTCCGATGCGGCGAACTCGCAATCGGTGACCCTGGGCAAGGCGGCGGCGCAGGCGGCCGACGTCGCCATCGCCATGCGCGACGCTTTGTCGAAGCAGGCAGCGGAAGCGAGTCGCGCCGGCCTGCAACTGACCGAGCGCGCGGCGGAAGCCGGGCGCGGCCTGCAGCGCCAGATCGAGGATATCGCCGGCGCCATCGAAAGCTTGCTGAACCGCCATGCTTCGGGCCTGAAGGCCGCCGGCATCTCGGCGGCGGAGCGCGCCATGGAGCTGGGCGGCACCCTCAAGAAGCAGAATGACGATCTGACCGCGGCCCTCGCCAAGACCGCCGCCGCGACGCAGGAAATCCGCCAGGCGCTGAAAAGCCAGATCGACGACGTGTCGAAGGTGGCGGAGCGCGTGGCGGTCGAGGCGCAATCCATCACCAATTCCTTCCGCAGCGACGCCGCGGCCTTGATCGAAGCCGCCCAGCGCGCCGGCCAGGGCGCCGGCGGCCTGAACCAGGCGCTGCGCAAATCCATCGAAGGGCTGGATGCCGCGATGGCGGGCGCCGCCGCCAAGACCACCGTGCTGCGGCAGGAGGTGGAGGCGCAGTGCAACACCCTGCGCCAGGCCGCCGCCGAGGGCGCCAAGCAATCCGACCAGCTCGCGCAACTGCATCTGGGCCAGGCGGCGCAACTGGCGGGCGCCGCCGACGTGGCGCGCCGACGCCTCGAGGAAGTGGGCCAGGCGCTGCTGCAACAGACCGAAGGCCTCACCGCCGTCATCGACCGTTCGATCCTGCGCCAGCACGACCTCAACGAGGCGCTGACCCGTCGCCTCGGCCTGCTGAGCCAGGGCGCCAAGGAAGGCGAGACGCAGCTCGAGAGCCTGAACAGCCAGGTGGAGAGCTTGGCCGGCACCTTGAAGAGCGCGACGCTCGAAGGCGCGCGCCAGGCGCGCGACGTGGTGCAATCGTTCCGCGACGGCGGCGACGCGCTTACGCAACTGGCCAAACGCGCCACCGGCCAGTTGGACGACATCAAGGCCTCCGTCGCCGCGCAATTGCAGGAGCTCTCGCAGCTCTCACAGCAGGCTGCCGCCATGGGCCAGTCGATCCGCAGCCAGTTGCAGGGCCAGACGGCCGAGTTCGCCGCCGCAGCAGCAGCGGCCAAAGCCAGCGCCGAAGCGGCGCGCGCGGAATCGAGTGCCGCCGGCGAAATGGCGGGCAAGCAGAGCGCGGCCCTCATCGAAGCGGCGCAGCGCCTGAACCGCGAGTTCCAGGCGGCCTCCAACACGCTGGAGGAGCGCGTCGCGCTGATGACGCGCGCGGCGGAGCAATCGATCCAGCGCGCCAGCGGCATCGCACAAAGCTTCGAGCGGCAAACGGTGTCCCTGCGCCAGGCTTTGGACGGCGCCGCGACGCAGACCGGCGAGCTCGGCGCCAAGTTCCAGATCCAGACGCAGGAGATCGCCAAGTCGACCCAGGCGGCGATGGATCGACTTGAGAAACTGCGCCAGACCACGGCGCAGAACAGCCGCGACGGCTTCCTGAAGATCGCCGCCGTGATGATCGAGGAACTGAACGGCCTCGCCCTCGACATCCACACGCTGCTCGATTCGGAAGTGCCGGAAGAGGTGTGGAAGCGCTACCGCGAGGGCGACCGCTCCATCTTCGCGCGCCGACTGTTCAAGATGAAGGATTCCTACGTCATCCCGGCGATCCAGCAGCGCTACCAGCGCGACGACAAGTTCCAGGACATGGTCGACCGCTATATCCGCAAGTTCGAGGAGCTGCTGACCAACTCGACGTCGGCCGACCCGGAATCGGTCCTCAACGCCGCCTTCATCACCGCGGACGTCGGCAAGCTCTACCTGGTCATGTCCCGCAGCCTGGGCCGGGCGACGGAGCATTAATAGAACCCCCTCCCCCAAGTTGGGGGAGGGCAGGGGTGGGGGTTCTCTCCACCCAAAGGCTTGCGCCAAGCTGAACCAGCACCCCCACCCTAACCCTCCCCCGGCTCGTGGGAAGGAATCCACGCGCGTTACAGGGTTGAAGCGCGGACCCAGGCTGCGCTCTTAGCATTTGCCCCATGGGTCGCCCGGCCATACATAGAGGCGGGAGAGGTCGGGTTGGTCAGGGAACTTCATGGCGATTGAGGCGAGCGCCCCGCGTGTCGGGCAGTGGCAGGGGGTCAAGGACCTGCTGCCACATCTATGGACGCGCATCGGCTGGGACCTGCGGACGCGGGTCGGCGCGGCTTTGGCCTGCCTGGTGGTGGCGAAGCTGGCCAACGTCTATGTGCCCTTCCTGTTCAAGCACATGATCGACGCGCTGACGCCCCACGTCGGGGCTGAGGCCGCGGCTGCCGGCGGGGTGGCGACAGCCGTTGTCGCCGTGCCGGTCGGGCTGCTGCTGGCCTATGGCATCGCCCGCGTGGCGAGCCAGGCTTTCTCCGAATTGCGCGACGGCATCTTCGCCCGCGTGGCCCAGCGCGCCATCCGCAACGTGGCTTTGCAGACCTTCCGGCATCTGCATGCTTTGTCGCTGAAGTTCCACCTGGACCGCCAGACCGGCGGCCTGACCCGCGCCATCGAGCGCGGTGCCAAGGGCATCGAGTTCCTGCTGTTCTTCGTGCTGTTCAACGTGCTGCCCACGCTGCTGGAGATCGCCATGGTCTGCGGCATCCTGTGGGCGCTCTATGACTGGCGTTACGCCGCGGCGACCGCGGTCACCATCGGCGGCTATGTCTGGTACACTTTGGGCGTCACCGAATGGCGCATCAAATACCGCCGCGAGATGAACGAAAGCGATCAGTCGGCCAACACCAAGGCGGTCGACTCGCTGCTGAATTTCGAGACGGTGAAATACTTCAACAACGAGGAGCACGAGGCGCGGCGCTACGACGTGGCGCTGCAGGCCTATGAGCATGCGGCGGTGAAGTCGCGCACGTCATTGGCCGCGCTCAATATCGGCCAGGCTTTCATCATCGCCGCGGGCGCCACCTTGATGATGGGCATGGCCGCGACGGAGGTTGTCGGGGGGCAGATGAGCGTCGGTGATTTCGTGCTGGTCAACGCCTATCTGATCCAGCTCTACCTGCCGCTCAATTTCCTCGGCACCGTCTATCGCGAAATCCGCCAGTCGCTGATCGACATGGAGCAGATGTTCACCCTGCTGCGAGTCGATGTGGACGTGCGCGACAAGGCGAATGCGCAGCCGCTGCAAGTGAAAGCGGGCGAGATCGTGTTCGACAATGTGGTCTTCGGCTATGACCCGCGGCGGCCGATCCTGAAGGGCATCAGCTTCCGCGTGCCGGCGGGCAAGACCTTGGCCATCGTCGGCCCGTCGGGCGCCGGCAAATCCACCATCTCGCGCCTGTTGTTCCGCTTTTATGACGTGACCGAGGGCCGCATCCTGGTCGACGGGCAGGATGTGCGCGATGTGCAGCAGCAATCTTTACGCGGCGCCATCGGCATCGTGCCGCAGGATACAGTGCTGTTCAACGACACGGTCGAATACAACATCGCCTATGGAAGGCCGCAGGCGACCCATACCGAGATCGAGGAAGCGGCGTTCCTGGCGCAGATCGCCGGCTTCATCGAGAAACTGCCGGACGGCTACAAGACCCGCGTCGGCGAGCGCGGCCTGAAGCTCTCCGGTGGCGAGAAGCAGCGCGTCGCCATCGCGCGCACCATCCTGAAAGCGCCGCCGATCCTGCTGTTCGACGAGGCGACCTCGGCGCTGGACACCCATACCGAGCGCGAGATCCAGGCCAATCTGCGCGAACTGTCGCGCAGCCGCACCACCCTGGTGATCGCCCATCGCCTGTCCACCGTGGTCGACGCCGACGAGATCATCGTGTTGAGCGACGGCCGCATCGCCGAGCGCGGCCGCCATGGCGATCTGCTGGCGCAGGACGGCATGTATGCCGCCATGTGGTGGCGCCAGCAGGAAGCCGCCGCGCAGAAACTCGGTTCGCCCGACGCCTCGCCGCCCAAAGCTATCGAGGCGGCGAAATGACCGTACCCGAACAGGAGCTGGCGGAGCGCATCAAGGCCGGCGACCGCCGCGCCCTGGCGCGCGCCATCACCTTGATCGAATCGCGCCGCGCCGATCACCGGCGGCAGGCGGAGAAGCTGATCGACCTGGTCCTGCCCAAGACCGGCAAGTCGATCCGCCTCGGCATTTCCGGCCCGCCGGGTGTCGGCAAGTCCACCTTCATCGAGGCGTTCGGCCTGCACCTGATCGCGGATGGCCACAAGGTCGCGGTGCTGGCGATCGATCCCTCCTCGAAAATCTCCGGCGGCTCGATCCTCGGCGACAAGACGCGCATGACGGAATTGTCGCGCAAGAAGGAAGCCTTCATCCGCCCGAGCCCCGCCGGCGAGACCTTGGGCGGTGTGGCGCGGCGCACGCGCGAGGCGCTGCTGCTGTGCGAGGCCGCGGGCTTCGACGTGGTCATCGTGGAGACGGTCGGCGTCGGCCAGTCGGAGACGGCGGTCGCCGAGATGACCGACATGTTCCTGCTGCTCCTGGCGCCGGGTGGCGGCGACGATCTGCAAGGGGTGAAGCGCGGCGTGATGGAGTTGGCCGACCTGCTCATCGTCAACAAGGCCGACGGCGACCTCGCCGCGGCTGCGGAGCGCACCGCCTCCGACTACGCCCACGCCTTGCGCCTGATGAAGCCGCTGCACGAGGATTGGCAGCCGGGCGTCGTCAAATGCTCGGCTCTCAAAGCTGAGGGCATGGACGCGGTCTGGGACAAGGTCGCCGTCTTCCGCAAGGCGACCGCCAAGAGCGGCGAATTCGACATCCGTCGCCGCGACCAGGCCAAGGCCTGGCTGGCGCAGGAGGTGACCGACGGGCTGCTGGAGCGCCTGAAGTCCGACCCCGACCTCGCCGCCCAACTGGCCAAGCTGGAGGCCAAGGTGGCCGCCCGCAAGCTCGCTCCTGCCGCTGCCGCGCGGCAGGTGCTTTCCAGCTTTTTCAAGGGGTTGGCCGACGAGGGAGAGGGCCCATGCGGCGGAATCACC
>DASZQC010000376.1:0-3501 GCA_035549815.1 Dongiaceae bacterium | reverse complement strand
CGGAGCAGCACCCGCCGCCGGAGCAGCACCCGCCGCCGGGGCCGCCGCCGCAGCCGCCGCGGCCGCAGCCGCCGCTTCCTGCTCGGCCTTGAGGCCGGACGGAGCACCGATGGTCACGATGGTGAAGTCACGCTCCTTGATGGTCGGCGTGGCGCCCTGCGGCAGCTCGACGCTGCTGATATGGACGCTGCCGCCGATATCGAGGCCGGCGATGTCGACCACGATCTGCTGCGGGATGTTGTCCGGCGAGCAGAGGAACTCGATCTCGTGGCGCACCAGGTTGAGCACGCCGCCGCGCTTCAAGCCCGGCGACTGGCCTTCGTTCTTCACCACGACCGGCACGTTCACATGGATCTTCGAATCCTTGTTCACGCGCTGGAAATCGGCGTGCTCGATGCGGTCGAACACCGGATCGAACTGCACGTCGCGCGGCAGCACCAGATGCTTCTTGCCGGCCAGATCGATGTCCAGCAGCGTGGCGAAGAAGGCCTTCTTGTGCACCAGCCGGCCCAGCTCTTTCGGATCGAGCGAGATCAGGGTCGGTTCTTTCTTGTCGCCGTAGATAACGGCGGGGACGCGGCCGGCACGACGAGTCGCACGAGCAGCCCCCTTACCAGCGCGGTCGCGAGCTTCCGCGCGAATGGATTCAACTGCGGGCATGATCATATCCTTTCATCCAGCAGTGTTTCCGATGACGGACCATTCCGCCTTCGAAACCGGCCGGCCTCCAGGGGTGCCAAACCGGATTTGCATTCGGACGGTTTCCCGCCCGTTGGTCCTCAGTCGAACAGACTGGAGACCGAACGCTCTTCGCTGACGCGGGCCATGGCCTCCGCCAGCAAGGGCGCGATGGTGAGCTGGCGCACCGTCTGCGAGACGCGCACCGCGGCGGTCGCCTCGATCGAATCGGTGATCACCAGAGATTCGAGCGGCGAGGCGGAAACGCGCGAAACCGCACCTCCCGACAGCACGCCGTGGGTCACATAGGCGCTGACCGAAGCCGCACCCGCTTCCTTCAGCGCCACGGCCGCGTTGCAGAGCGTGCCGGCGCTGTCGACGATATCGTCGACCAGGATGCAGCGCATGCCGCCGACTTCGCCGATGATGTTCATGACTTCGGAAACACCGGCGCGCTCGCGCCGCTTGTCGATGATGGCGAGGTCCGCATCCAGGCGCTTGGCGAAGGCGCGCGCGCGCACCACGCCGCCGACATCGGGCGAGACGATGCAGAGGTTGTTGTCGCCGGGGAAGCGCTCCTTGATGTCCTTGGTCAGGACCGGCGCGGCGAAGAGGTTGTCGGTCGGGATGTCGAAGAAGCCCTGGATCTGACCCGCGTGAAGGTCGACGGTGAGGACGCGATTGGCGCCGGCGGTGGTGATCAGGTTCGCCACCAGCTTGGCCGAGATCGGCGTGCGCGATCCCGATTTGCGGTCCTGCCGCGCATAGCCGTAATAGGGGATGACCGCCGTGATGCGGCGCGCGGAGGCGCGCTTCAACGCATCCATGATGATCAGCAGTTCCATCAGATTGTCGTTGGTCGGGAACGAGGTCGATTGCACGACGAACACGTCCTCGCCGCGGATGTTCTCCTGGATCTCGACGAACACTTCCATGTCGGAGAAGCGCCGGATGCTGGCATTCACCAGCGGCAGATTCAGATAGGCCGAGATGGCCTCGGCCAGCGGCCGATTGGCATTGCCTGTAAGGATCTTCATCTGCGCGCGCGCCCTTGGAAAACCGGCCCTGCGTTCCCCCAACCCTGGCCCGATCACCTCAGGGTCAAAAAAACGTCGCCGCCCCAGCTAGTTGGGCGGCGAAAAGCGCGCGGAATGTAACAGCGGCATGACGGGCTGGCAATGGCTTTGGCGGGGTTCCTCGAAACTATCTAATATATTGATATATATTAATAATTTCGAATTTCCGCCTACCGGATCACCAGCTCCAGCGAACGCTTTGAGAGCGCCTCGCAGCCACGCTCGTTGACCAGCACGGTCTGGCCGCTGGTCATGGCGAGGCCGTGCTCGCTGTCGAAGATGATCAGGTGGATGAAATAAACCTGCCCCGCAGCCGCCAGCTCCGGGTTGCCGTGATAGAACATCGGCCAGTCCATCCAGTTCGGCGCGAAGGTGGCGCCCAGGCTGTAGCCGGTCGCGTTCATGCGGTGCGCCTGGTAGCCGGCGGCGTCCAGCACCTTGGCGTGGGCGTCGAACACCTCGCCGATCGGCCGGCCCGGCTTCAGCGCCAGCTTGCAGGCTTCCAGCGCCTCGACCGCGACCTTGTGCATCTCGATCTGGCGCAACGGCGTGTCGCCGACCGGGATCGTGCGCATCAGGCAGGAATGGTAGTGGCGATAGACGCCGGCGAATTCCAGCGTGAGCTGGTCCTGCGGGTCGAGCTTGCGCCGCCCGGTCTTGTAGCGGCAGAGCAGCGCGTCGGGGCCGGATCCGATGATGAATTCGTTGGCCGGGTCGTCGCCGCCGCCGCGGATGATGACGGATTGCATGGCGGCCAAAATCTCGCCTTCGTCGGCGCCCGGCTTGGTCAGGCGATGCGCCTCGTCGAGCGCGAGGTCGGCCAGCTCCGCCGCGCGGCGCACATAGGCGATCTCCGCCGGGCTCTTCACCAGGCTCAGGCGCGAGACCAGGTCGGAGGCATCCTGCAGATCGGCGAAGCCGTCGAAGGCCGCCTGCACCCGCATGCCGCTGCGCGCCGTCAGGCCATAGGCTTCCCACTCGACGCCCAGCGTTTTGCCGGCCAGGCCGAAGCCGCGCAGATAGGTGCAGAGTTCTTCGGCCGCATCGGCGTTGGGCGCGTCGACCCAGATGCGGATGTCCTTGATGTCGGAGGTGTTCTGGGCCTGGCGCAGATCGGGTGCGCGGGTCAGCAGCATCATGCGGCCGTCGGCGCCCAGATACAGGCACTGGAAATAGACATAGCCGAACGTGTCGTAGCCGGTCAGGTAATACATGCTCTCCTGCCGGAAGATCAGGAGACCGTCGAGCCCGCGCGCCTGCATCAGCGCGATGGCGCGCGCGCGCCGGCCGGCCAGTTCGGTTTCGGAGAAATGCAGCGCCATGCGCCAGCTCCCTGATACAAGCTCGTTAGTACAGCCGCCCGCCGTTCGGCACGCCGAGGCTCGGCTGGATCAGCACGACTTCGCCGGCTTCATCGGGAAAGCCCAGCACCAGGACTTCCGACATGAACTTGCCGATCTGCTTCCGGGGGAAATTCACCACCGCCGCGACCTGCCGCCCGACCAGCTCTTCGATTTTGTAGTGCTTGGTGATCTGCGCCGAAGAGCGCCTGGTGCCGATCGCCGGACCGAAATCGACGGTCAGCTTATAGGCCGGCCGCCGCGCCTCGGGAAAAGGCTCCGCCGCCACGATGGTTCCGACCCGGATGTCGACCTTGCGGAAATCGTCATAGGAGATCTCCGCCGCTATCGCCTCGCTTTGACCTTCGGGCATGTATCCGCTCGTGATTGATTACCGGCGGGTGAGA
>DASZQC010000375.1:0-5873 GCA_035549815.1 Dongiaceae bacterium | reverse complement strand
GCAATCAGGCGGCGCAGCCCCGATGCCGCGCGCAAGGCGGCGCGCATCCTGCTGGCCGACACCAACAACGTCATCGGCCGCCCCGGCAAGCGGGCCGCGCGCGCGGCGAAGGGCAACAGCCGCAGCAAACGTTCGGCTTAGCGCGCGCAATGGATCTGTCGGTTTTCGCCCGCTATCCCGGCCTGCGCGGCAGAAGCGTCTTCATCACTGGCGGCGCCTCGGGCATCGGCGCTGCGATCGTCGAATCCTTCCTGGACCAGGGCGCCAAGGTCGCCTTCGTCGATATCGCCGAAACTGAAAGCCGCACGCTGTGCGACACGCTGAAGGCGCAGTACGGCGCAGCACCCCTGTTCATCCCTTGCGACATTGCCGACATCGCCGCCTTGCAAGAGGCGATCGCGCGAGCCGGCAAGGAGCAGGGCGATATCGGCGTGCTGGTGAACAATGCCGCGAACGACATGCGCCATGATTGGCAATCGGTCACGCCGGCCGAATGGGACGCGCGCATGGCAGTCAATTTGCGCCCGATGTTCTTCGCGATCCAGGCGGCGGCACCGATGATGCAGCGCCTCGGTGGCGGCTCCATCATCAATTTCGGCTCCATCAGTTGGAAGCTGGCGATGGGCGGCATGCCGGCCTACACGGCCGCCAAGGCTGCCGTGCATGGATTGACCCGCAGCATGGCGCGCAATCTCGGCCCGCACGGCATCCGCGTGAACACGGTGCTGCCCGGCTGGGTGATGACCGAGCGGCAATTGAAATTATGGGTGACGGCGGAGGCCGAGCAGGCGATGGACGCGGCGCAATGCCTGAAGGGCCGCATCCAGCCGGTCGATCTGGCGCGGATGGTGCTGTTCCTCGCCTCCGACGACGCACGCATGTGCAGCGGCCAGGAATTCACCGTCGATGCCGGCTGGGCGTGAGCTAGCGCGCAGTTTCGGCCGCGGTGCGTTCGGTGATGATGATCTCGACCTGGAGGTTGCCCTCGCCGGCCAGGTCGGTGCGCGCCAGCACCGGCCCGGCGACGCCGCCTTGCTCCAGCGCCAGCGCCGTCATCTGCGTCAGCAGCAGCAGGTTGCCCCAGCGTTCCGGATCGGATGCCGATGCGCCGCCGCCATGCAGCACGATCTCGTTGGGAAAGGCGCGCAGGCTGCCGGCGATGGCATAGATCAGGCCACCCGGCTTCGCCGCCGTGCCGGCGCGCAATTCGCCGAGCAGCGTATCGGTGGGGAGCGAGATGCGCACCAGGCCCGCTTCGCCCGCCAGGGGCAGCTTGGCCAGCAGCGGGTCCTTGGCAAAGGACTCGCGCAGCAGCGCCAGCAGGTAGCTGACGTCGCGCGCCGGCGTGGTGCTGTCGGGGATCATGCCGCGCTCCACCGGCTGCGGCGCCTGCAGCTCGATATATTGCCGCCCCGGCACGTTGCCGAGGATGCGCAGAAGCTGCTCGCGGTTCAGCGACACCATCGAGAACAGCAGCACGAAGCAGGCGAGCAGGCACGAGACGAAATCGGCAAAGCTCATCAGCCAGGGCGGCTGCTTGCCCTCTTCGACCGGCGCGGGTGCAGCCGCGCCTGGAAACTTGGCCGGGAATTTTTGGGGCGTCATGGATTGGCCCCGGGTTCGCCGGGCTGTGCCGGCGCGGCATCGACCGGCATTGGAGCCACACTGATGGGAGCAGGCCCGATCGGCGCCATGGCGACGGCGAAGCCGATGCGGTCCGCCTGGCAATCCTGGGTGCCGATGGCGAAGCGGTCCAGCGGCGCCTGCAACGTGTCGAGCGCCGCGGCCAGCGACATCGCGCGCCGGCGCATGGCGTCGCTCGGCGCGGCGGCGCAGAGCCGCACTTCCACCTGGTAGTCGAAGCGCGGCGGAATCTTTTCGCTGGCGTTCAGCAATTCCTGGAGCACCGGGGAAAAGGCCGGCTGCATCTCCGTCGCATTGTCCGCGAAGGCCAACGACAAAGGCAGCCACAGCACCTGATGCTCGGCCGGGCTCGATTTCTTGCCGCCCATCAGCGGGATCAACGATTGGATCTGTCCGGTCAGGCCGCGCATGAAATCCCGCGATGCGATGTTCATGTCCGCGTCCTCCGCCCGCTGCGCCGTCTCCACCGTGCCGGAGAAGGCATCCTGCAGGCTCGCCATCGCCGCGTCCGACTTGTCGCGATCCTTCAGGGAGATGCTGGTCAGCACGATGAAAAAGGTGAGGATGAGCATGATCAGCCCGACGAAGGTCGGCAGGCTGGGATTGCGCGCCTCGCTCGGCGGCTTGATCGGCGCCGGCGGCGGCCTGGTCCAGCGCGGGATCGGCGCGCCGCCGCTGCCCAGGTTCTCCGATCGGCCCTCGGCGCCGGGCGGCGGCAATGCTTCCGGTGCTTCGCCTGCGACATCGTTCGCAACCGGATCGATCGCGACGGCCGGCGGCTCAGCCGGCATCGCAGCGGCCGTGTAGTCCAGCTCGATTTCCGCGCCCAGCACTTCGCGCGCGGCGGCGTCCGCCTCGAGCGCCTTGCGGGCGGCATCGGCGGCGCGCTTCGCGAGCGCGATCTCGAGCGGGGAATCGGAATCTGGATCCATAAATCTGTGCGCGGAGAAAGCCGGTTTCCGGTCCCTCATCCACACATATTATGCTTAACAAGCGGTTAAGCCGGCCGCTCACGCTTCGTAGATGGCGAGGCCCAGGATCGTATCGACCGCCTGCCCCTGATCCGACAGAGGGGCATCCGACAAAGGCAGCAGCAGCGCGTGATAGGTGATGAATTCCTTGGTCGGATGATCCCAGGCGAGCGTCGCGCTGCGGATGCTGACCTTCAGGTCGAGCGTATTGTGATAGTGGCGCATGATCCGCTCGGAATCGCGCATGCCGGGAAAGTCGTCGAGGAACTGGCCGGGCCGCACCGACTCGCGCGTGACGATGGCGCCACCCAGCAGGCGAAAGCGGAAGCGCGGCGCCTTGCCGTCCTCGCGCACCACGTCGACCAGGAACAGGTTCGGCCACAGCTTCGGTAGGCTCAGCGGATCTATTTCGCCGCGGTGGGGCAGGCGTCCCAGGCGATCGATCAGGTCCCGCCAATAGTCGAGCAGGAACGACCAGCGGCGGTCCTCGCTGGCATCGATCCAGCGCTGCGTCTCATCCTCAACCTCAATCCGCATCGCGGCTGACCCCCAGCACTCGCGCCGTGACCAGGACAACATACCTGCCTACCTGCAGAAGCGAAAGATGAAGACACGGCGCTCATTCCGCCGCCCTGTCCGCTCCAGGAGAGCCCCGCGTCGGCGCCTTCTGACCTAAGAAAAACTCGCACTACCGGCAATATATTCTAGTTTGTCTATCTATCTAGTAGAGATAAAGTTTGCCGGCTTGCCGAGGTGGTCATCACGGCCGCCCAGGCGCGGAGAAATCTTCATCGACTTGGAGGCTATCGTGCTGAAATCACGTGTAAAATCTTTAAGCGCCGGCATCGCTTTGACGGTTGCCGCGGCGCTGATCGCGACTTCGGCTACGGCCGAAACCACCTTGCTCAACGTGTCCTACGATCCGACCCGAGAACTCTACAAGGAATTCAATGCCGCCTTTGCCGCGCATTGGAAGGCCAAGACCGGCGAGGATGTGAAGATCGAGGCGTCGCATGGCGGCTCGGGCAAGCAGGCCCGCGCGGTGATCGACGGGCTCGAGGCCGACGTCGTCACCCTGGCGCTTGCGTACGACATCGACGAGATCGCCGCGAAGGGCGGCCTGCTCGATCCCAAGTGGCAGTCGAAGCTGCCGCACAATTCCGCGCCCTACACCTCGACCATCGTGTTCCTGGTGCGCAAGGGCAACCCCAAGGGGATCAAGGATTGGGGCGACCTGGTGAAGGACGGCGTCGAAGTCATCACACCGAACCCGAAGACCTCCGGCGGCGCGCGCTGGAACTATCTCGCGGCCTGGGGTTGGGCCTTGAAGCAACCGGGCGGCAACGAGGCGAAGGCCAAGCAATTCGTGACCGATCTGTTCCGTCACGTGCCGGTGCTGGACACCGGCGCGCGCGGCAGCACCACGACCTTCGTCCAGCGCGGCATCGGCGATGTGCTGTTGGCGTGGGAGAACGAAGCCTTCCTCGCGATCAAGGAACTCGGCCCGGACCAGGTCGAGCTGGTGGTGCCGAGCCTTTCCATCCTGGCGGAGCCGCCGGTCGCCATCGTCGACAAGGTGGTCGACGCGCATGGCACCCGCGAGGTCGCGCAGGCTTACCTCGAATATCTCTACACGCCGGAAGGCCAGGAGATCGCGGCGAAGAACTTCTACCGCCCGACCGATCCGCAGGTCGCGGCCGAACATGCGAAGGACTTCCCGCAAGTCGCCAC
This sequence comes from Dongiaceae bacterium, assembly GCA_035549815.1. Lineage (GTDB taxonomy): Bacteria > Pseudomonadota > Alphaproteobacteria > Dongiales > Dongiaceae > Dongia_A. Next base: position 1,527 of record DASZQC010000375.1, on the reverse strand, counting down.
CTTCACCATCGATGAGCAGTTCGGCGGCTGGCAGAAGGCGCAAAAGGAGCACTTCGCCGACGGCGGCGTCTTCGACCAGATCTACAAGCCGAGCAATTGACGCCTGATCGGAGGGCTCCGAGAGAAGGAGGTCTTGGGGCGGGCGTGTCATCCAAAAGCGGTTTCACGCCCGCACTTTCTTCATGTGCCAACGAAGCGGCCGACAATGCGACCGCTCAAACAGGGATAGTACGGACATGAGCAAAGTTTCGACGACCAGGACGGCACGCAATATCGCGATCATCGGTGCCGGCTTCACCGGTTCCCTCACGGCGCTGCATCTGTTGAAGCATGCGCGGCCCGGTGACCGCATCTATCTCATCGAGCGCAACGCGCAATTCGGCCGCGGCCTCGCCTATTCCACCGGCAATCCCAATCACCTGCTGAACGTCCGCGCCGGCAATATGAGCGCCTATGCCGACGCGCCGGACCATTTCGTGCAGTGGCTGCGCAAATTGCCCAAGGCGACGCGCGCCATGCTGCCGGAGTATCCCGGCCCCACCACCTTCGTGCCGCGCGGCCTCTACGGCTCCTACATCCAGCAGCAGCTCGGCGACGAATTGTGGCGCGGCGACCGCGGCGGCAATTTGTTCCTGGTGACCGATGAAGCGGTCGCCATCCATCGCGAGCAGGACGGCGCGAAGCGCTTGTCCGTTGAGCTGGCGGTCGGCCGCCGCCTGCCCGTCGACCGCGTGGTGTTGGCGACCGGCAATCTGCTGCCCGGCCGCAGCAAGGGCGCCTATTTCAGCAACCCGTGGGACGAGGCGGCGACGCGCGGCCTGGGCGCGGAGGATGAAGTGCTGATCCTGGGCAGCGGCCTCACCATGGTCGACACCATCGTCTCGCTGCTGGATCGCGGCCATAGCGGCCCCATTCATGCGGTATCTCGGCGCGGCCTGCTGCCGCGACTGCATATGGCGGCGGGTGTCGACGATCTGCCGCGGCCGTGGCAGTTCGAGCGGCCTTTGTCCGGCGCATCGCTGAGCGGCCTGCTGCGCGAGATCCGCAGCGCCTGCAAGGAGGCGGCGCGCAGGGGCGAAGACTGGCGCATCGTCGTCGACGGCCTGCGCCCGCACACCCAGCGCCTGTGGCGCGAGATGCCGCAAGCGGAACGCGCGCGCTTCCTGCGTCACCTGCGCCCCTGGTGGGACGTGCACCGCCACCGCAGCGCGCCGCGCGTCATGGCCCGCGTGCTGGAGGCGATCCAGCGTCGGCAGCTCGCCATCCATGCCGGCCGGGTCGAGGAGATCGTCGACGTCGAGCGCGCGCCGAGCGTCACCGTGCGCATGCGCGGCACCGACTGGCAGCGCCGCTTCGAGCCGGCGCGCATCATCGATTGCACCGGCCTGGCGCCCGACCTCACCAAGCTGGAGCAGCCGGTGATCCGGCAATTGCTGGCCGAAGGCACGGCCCGCGCCGATGCGCTGAACCTCGGCGTCGATGTCGCCGGCGACGGCGCCCTGATCGACACGAAGGGCCGCGCCTCCC
>DASZQC010000374.1:0-4057 GCA_035549815.1 Dongiaceae bacterium | reverse complement strand
AGCACACCACATCTGTTGAATCGGTGTGCTAAAGCACACCCTACAACTCTCGTTCTTCCGAGCAGCTGTTTAGTACGTGTTGTATTTCTTGCCCGAGGCGTCGACCTCGGCGTCGGGGCAGTTGGCTTTGAGGTCGCCGGTCGTGGCGTTGTAGAACCACGCGCCCGCGCCGGCGCCGGCCGAGCCGCTGCTGCCGTCCACCACCACCACGCTGTTCTTGTTGGCGCCGACCGGAAGCGGAGGAACCTTCCGCAGGTAAGGCCCGTAAATGGCGGTGGCGGTCTTCGTCGCCGACGGCGTGCCTGAAGAGTCGGTGTACTGCGTGAGCTGTGTGTCGAACGTCGCAAGCGCCGGATAGGTGCCGCCATGTTCGGTGGCGTACAGGTCAATGGCGTTGCGAAGGACCGCCAGGTTCCCCGACAACGCTGAGTCCGCCGCGCCTGCTGATCCACGGCTAAGCCGCGGAATCGCGATCGCCGCGATGATCCCGATGATCACCACCACGATGACGAGTTCGATCAAACTGAAGCCCGCTCGACGATCCGTTGCAGTTGTCCGCATATGCGAACCCTCCGTTACGTTTCCGGCTTTATGGTGCACTGGCGAAAGGCACGTCTTGCACTAGGTGAATCGACTCGATAGGGCCGGCACTTAACACCGGCGTGACCCAGGAAAAGGAGCAGTGCGCCCGATAATTGCCCGCGTCGTCTTATTGTGCTGCGCCGGCGATACTTGTGGCGCGCTCAGACATCGGAAGCGTGACCTGGGTCTGCCCCAATTCGAACGTGGCCGAACGGTGCGATACATCGACGAGTCGATAGCCATCAATCGACTGCCCAACAGGCACGATCCGCCCGTCGATCATCGCGACCGGGCGCCCATTGCCTGTGAGAACACCGGTGAGATGGTGCGTGGTCTTGAACTGCTCAGCGGCCAGCGTCCCGGAATTGTCGGGCGCAGCGGCCGCGGGCTCGGCTTGCCGCCAGCATTCGCCAAATGCGAAGGCATCTCCGCCCGTCGTCGGCGCGGCCTTGGCGGCGTCTCGAAGGCGCTGGGCAATCGAAGCCGCCGGCGCCGGGGCGGCGGGCAACTGCGGTGCGGGTGATAATCTTGCTCCCGCAGACACTGCCGCGGTGGGCGTCGCCGCTGGCAACGCATACTCGGACGCTGCCGGCGTCGTATCAGCCGATGCGCTGCTGTTCAGGAAAAGCAAGCGGTCGGCCGAAAGCGCTATCGCGCCTACGACCAGCACGGCTGCCAAAATCTTTTGCTGCGGGGTGACTTTCATGGCGGCTTTGATAGACGATACATCGCCGCCGATTGCAACTGGCTTAACGTCAACGAGCCGTAGATTTGGGTTGTGGTTGGGTATACCAGAGCAGTTCAAGCATGAAGCTGGCGTTTATATCGGTAGTGCCGCCTGAAGCGCCCAGTTGCAATGTGACCAGGCCGACGTCCGGCATGGTGCTGCGCATCTGCTGGAGCATGGCCGCGCAGTCCGGATAACTGCCTCGGCCGCTGATGCGAATGGAGATCGTGGAAAAGCGCTGCGACGCGGTGAGGGCGCCGGATTCGACGGCGTCGACCTGGAGGTTATTGGTCCCCGCAAGCTCGGTCAGTTCGGCCAGGCGGTCGTTCAGGCGCGATGCCGGCTCAAGAACGAACGGATTGGCCTGGAGCTGCCGCTGGGTTGCGTCGAACCGGTCGGTGGTGGAGCGCACGGTGCGTTCCAGGTCTCGCACGCGGCTCTGCTCGCCGCGCAGCTCGGCGGCCTGGGCGTGGAGTTGCTCGTGGCGGCGGAGGGTCGGGCTGACCAGCCCAAAGTACGCCGACGCTGAAAGCCCCGCGATGATCGCCAGCCCCACGGCGTCCATTCGCCAATGCGCCAAGGTTTGATTCGAGCGGCTCATGGCTGCCTGGCCTTCCCCGCGGAATCCGCGCCGCGAATTTCACACGAGACATCGAAACTCACCGCCGCCGTGTTCATGACCGGTTCGCGGCCGGTCCGCAGCAGCTTCACTTCATCGAAAAGCCCGATCTGCTGGAGCCGCAGGACAAACTGCGACGCCTCGGCCTGGGTGCGGGAGAATCCCCGGAGCGCAAGGGTGATGTTTCGCGTGGCAGGATCCGGGCGAAGCGTGACCTCGCGCAGAACCACATCTTCGCGCACGCGAGCCAGCAGCGAAAGCAGAATGCTCCAGTCGGGCTGATCGGTGATGGCAATAACCGTCTGCTGGCGGCTCTGCGCCTCGGCGAGCTGCTTCTTAACGGTCGCGAGCATTTGGTCGAGCTGCTCGATGCGGCTTTGCACGCCGCGCAGCTCGTTGGCGGCGGCGGCATCGGCGTCGCTGGCGCCGCCATAGCGCACGCCCGCACAGATCGCCAGCAGCAGCCCCGCCCAGCCGATCGTCACGCCGATCCAGACCTTGAGCCTGCGCCCGCGCTGCTGCGCGACTCGGCGGTGAGCGGGAATGAGGTTGACCATCCGGGCGGTCATGGCTGAGCAACTCCGTTCATTGCAAGCCCCAGCGCAACCGTCATCGATGCGTCGGTGTGCCGGCGCGGCAGATCCTGTGGGCACTCCACAACGCCGGCGGGGCTGAGCAGGGACGTTTCGACGCCGGTGCGCGACGCGATCATCTGCGATGCCCCGGCAATCGCCGCGCCCGCCCCGGCCAACAGCAGGGTCCGGACGGGCGTCTGCGCGTAGCGATGGACGGCGTACTGAAACGCGGTCTCCGCTTCGTTCATCATCGTGTCGATGTAGCGCGCGATCATCTGTTGGATCCGCCGCGACTGCGCGAGGTTCGCGAGTTCCGGCTCGGCGTTGTCGGCCCCCGCGCCGACGTGCGTCAGCACGTACTCCAACTCATCGTCGGAAAGCTGGAATTCATCGGCGATCGAGCGGCAGACCATCGACAACTGCGACTCAGTGATCTTCCGTTGATAGACCACGGTCCCTTGGGCGATCAACGCGATCTGCCCGAAATCCCAGTCAATATCCAGGATCGCCAGCATCGCATCGGGCCGCTCGTAGCCCATGCCGGCGCGAGCCAGCGCGCAGCAACGGGCATCGATGGCGACGACGTTCAGGCCGGCGGCGTCGAAGGGATCCAGCAGCGCCTGGGCGTGTGTGTGCCGCAGCGCGACCGCCATGACACTGGCCCCCGCGGCGCCGCGAGCGGGCGTGGGAAGATCCCAACATTCCAGCTCAAACGGCTCATCTTCCAGCTTCGCGGATCGAGCCATTTCGATCCGGGCAATCTGCTCGACCGGCGCGCCGGATGAGCGCGGCGGAAGCTCCAGCACATCCGATTCGAGCTGATTCACCGGCGCGGCCAGCACAATATCCTGGCCGCAAAATCCATGGCGATACAGCACATCGCTCAGATGCCGCGCGATTTGCGGATCAACCGGATAATTGGGCACCGGCAGCGGCACCGACACGCCGGCGTGCAGCCGCCATTTCCCGCGCGCCCGCGCGAGTTGTAGCGCCTGGATCGAGCGGGTGCCGATCTCAACGCCGATGGGGGAATATCGTTTTGAGAGTCGCATCACCCACCTCCATGCGCCGCTGAAACCAGGTCGAACAGCGGCAGGAACATGCTCAGCGCGATGAACCCGACGATCAGCCCCAGCACGATCAGGATCGCCGGCTCGATGATGCTGGTGAGCGATTTCACGACCACGTCGTTTTCCTCATCCAGAAACTCCGCCATGTGCAACAGCGGCTGGCCGATCTGTCCCGTCTGCTCGCCATTCTTGAGGGCCTCCTGCACGCAGGCGCTGATCAGGTCCGAACATCCCAGGACCGCACTCACCGGCTCGCCACGGCTGACGGCATCCTCTGCGCGGGCGAGCAAGTCCACGTAATGCAGGTTGACGGCCGACTGTTTCGTGAGTTGCAGCGCGTCGAGCAGCGCCACGCGGCTTTCCAGCAGGGTCCCCAGCATCCGTGAGAGCCGCGCCGTCATCAAGCTTCGTGAAAGGCGGCCGAGCTTGGGGCAATTCAATGAGGCGGTATGGAACGTCCTTCGTCCCGATGCGCTGGACAGCC
>DASZQC010000373.1:0-3542 GCA_035549815.1 Dongiaceae bacterium | reverse complement strand
CGTGCGCTTTGGATGAGCCGTTCGTGGCCTTATCCGGCCGCTCCATTACGCTGTTTTGAGAACGAACATGCGAGTTATATCGTGTCCGTTCCGCCAACAGCGTAGCACGGACGAACGCAGAGCTTGTCCAAGAGATTGCTGCCAGGGCGGAAGCTTGGGGCGCCCGCGAGGGCTTGGCAGCAAAGGGGCCGGTATCAGGTACACTCAAGCATGGCTACGCCGACCGGCTGCTCACACGGTACCAGCAGATGTTTGGGGACCGGGGACTCAGCACGGAGGTGCGATACCTTGATGGAAACGTCTGGCGTTCGGGGATGCCGCTCAAAGGGACGATTCGTTTGGACGTCGTTGAAGGGCCATTGGCCTCGCCAACGGCGGTCTTCGACTATAAGTTCGGTGGCGCGCAGTTGACGCCCGCTCGGATCACCCAGATTCGAGCAGGTGCCAAACTCGGCCCCAGCTTCCCGATCACGGAGGTAAATCCGTAATGGCAATCATTAAGCCGCTGACAAAGCGACAACTCATCGAATACTTCCAGGTGTACCGGGATGCTTTTCCCGAATGGGCGGTCGAGCATGACGTGGTCCTGGTAAGGACGCAAGGCCCGGTTACGCAATACATCAGCTTTGAGGCACTGCGATCCGGGGCTTACCGTCCCGCTTGCAGTGTGGAGGTCGCCGGGCCCCCGAACCGAGTTCAGATGTTATTCCGCTTCCTGGACATCAAGCACCGACAGGTACTGCCGCGCGAGCATCCCACCATGTGGCCCAGAGTGCTCAAGGCCATGGAAGAGCAATTCTTCCCATCGATCCGCAGGCCCCTTGACGTGGCAGAAGTCCTGCGTCTGGCTGAAGAGGAGGTTCAACGCGATCGCATCGACAACATCAACTTCTCCGCAGGACTGGCGGTGTTGAACGCGCACGTGGGCAATACGGAGCGAGCCCTATTGTGGTGCGAACAAGCCGAGCGTCAGGCGGCGGGGCGCGGCCCTACGGCCGCCGACTGGGAACTGCAACAGGTCCAGTTCACTCGCGAACTTCGCGAGGTCTTTGAGAATGGCGATCGCGAGTCGCTCCTGCGGTGGCGTGACGGCCGCCAAGGATAGAAGAGTGCCCGGCTTGCGACCCGCATGCATCCTCGCCCTTCCACACCTCCGGCAGGAACTGCTCCAACTCGCTGATCGGCGTCTGGGCGATCTTGGCCAGCACGCTTCTCAGGTACGCCTGCGGGTCGATGCCATGGGCCTCGGCACTGGCGATCAGGCTCCACAGCACCGCGTGATGCTGCCCGAAGGCGTCGTTGCCGGCGAAGAGCCAGTTCTTCCGCCCGATCGCCACCCGCTTCATTGCCCGCTCGGCCGCGTTGTTGTCGATGTCCAGGAACCCCGCCTCGCAGTAGCGCTTGAGGGCTTCCCACTGGTTCAGCGTGTACTGCATCGCCGCCGCCATCGGGCTGCGCGGCAGCACCAGCTTCTGCTGCTCGTCCAGCCACGCCTTGATCTTCGCCAGCACCGGCACGGCCTTCTCCTGCCGCAATTCCCGCCGGATGCCATCGGCCTGCTCGCCCGTGCAGCCGGCGACAGCGCCAATCCGCTCTTTGGCCAAGTCCTCCACCTTGTACAGATCCTGGGTCATCGCCAGCATCGCCGCAGCGCGAACGCTGTCGGTCTCCCTGGCGTCGAAGAACTTGCGCCGCGCATGCGCCCAGCAGGCCACCTCGCTCACGCCGGTGGCATAAATGCCGTCGTAGCCCCCATACGCATCCGCCTGAAGATACCCCTTGTACTCCTTCAGCCATGCCGCCGGCCCGGCTCGCGTCCGGTCCGGGGTGTACTCATAGACGATGTAGGGGTGATCGCGGTCCCCGATGTACGTCCAGATCCGCCCGCTCTTGCACCTGCCTTTCACCTGCTCATCCTGCACCGGCACGCGGGTATCATCGGTGTGGATCACTTGGCTCTGCCTCACGCGCTCAATCATCAGCCGGTACAAGGGCGCGACGAGCTGGGCCGACGCGGCCATCCACGCGCACATCGTGCTGCTGGCCACGTGCACGTCCTGGCGGGCGAAGATCTTCTCCAGCCGGTACAGCGGCAGGTGATCGGCGAGCTTGCTGGTGATCACGTACGCCAGCAGCCCCGGCCCGGCCAGCCCCTTCTCGATCGGCTGGGGCGGCTTGTCGGCGATCACGATCTGCGCCCCGGTGTCGCTCTGCTGGTAGTCGGCCGGGGCATACTTGTAACGCCGGTGCTGGAGAACGAACAACCCGCCGGGCTTGAACTCCAGTTGCTCGCTGATCTCGCAGCCGATGCAGACCTTTCCCGCCTTCTGGGCTTCGGGCAGGTCGTGTTCCACGACCACGCGCTCCAGATGCCCCGGCAGCAGGCCGCGCCCATGGTTGTGCCGGTTGCCCACCCGGCGCGTGGCCAGCGGCTGGCCGGCCTCATGCTCCACCGCTTCCACGTCAATGGGCATGCTGTCCACGCGCATGCCGAACAGCAGGAGCTGACGCGGGTCGAAGCGTTCGGAATGGGGACCGTAGAAGCGCCGCAGGACCGCGTCGATCTCCGCCTTGTGCCGCTGCTGCATCGCATCGAGGCGCTCGGCGGCCTCCTGCTTGATCTGAACGATCATCTGCTTCAGCAGGATGGGATCATCGGGAAGATCGAGGACGGCTGCGTCATCCATGACTTGCCGCATGATTCGCGATGTCCACCGGCAGGCCGCTCAACAGTTTCATCAACTGTCGGCTGTCGATGGCGATCGACTTCTCGCCGCTGGCGGGGAACTGGAACGTGCCGCGCTCCAGTCGCTTGTAATAGATGGCGTAGCCGCCCTGGTCCCACCAGAGAATCTTCACGCGTTCGCCGGAGCGATTGCGGAAGACGAACAGGTGGCCGCTCAGCGGATCATTGGCGAGAATCGCGCGGACATGCTCGGCCAGCCGGTCGAAGCTGCGGCGCATGTCCACCGCCCCGGTGGCCAGCCAGACCTGAACTCCGCTGCGAATCACGCCACCACCTCGATGGCACGGATCAGCCGGGCCACCTGCTCCAGCGCCATCGACGCCGGCAGCAGCAGTTCCCTTCCTCCGCCGAGCTGCAACCGCAGGCCATCCTGCACCGCCGGTTGCGGCGACCGAACCACCACCCGTGCAAAACCCACCCGACGCCGGGATCGAGATCTGGTCTGCTGTCTTCGCGGCTGGACCTGGCCATCACGCCGCTGAATCTCACTTCGCCAGAAGTAGAAGGCGGTCTCCCTCAGTCCCTGCGCGGTGCAAAACTCGCGCACGCTGCGGCCGCTGGCGGCGAACTGTTCGATCCGCTCACGCCAAATGCGTTCCTTCGCCGGATCACGATGCGGACCTTTCTCCGCGGGAGGTGCATGAATCTTCATGCCGGCACTGTGACCTTCTCGCCGGCAGGATTACAGATGCGGTTCACGGAACGGACACGAACTTTCATCAGGGCGGGAGGTTCGATGTGGACTCCGCCCTTTATGACTTCCGCAACCGCAGCTACAGCCCGACGCTGGGTCGGT
>DASZQC010000372.1:0-2964 GCA_035549815.1 Dongiaceae bacterium | reverse complement strand
GGCGAAATCGGCGAACCGTTCGGCCGACGAATCGAAGGCGCGCGCGGCGACGATTGCCTCCAGGTCGCGCAACGGCACGGGATGGTGCGCGAACAGCTCCGCCAGCGCCCGGGCGACGTCATGGTTGCGGGGCCTTCCCCTTGCCGCGCCCTCCGCCACCTCTCGCCACCATTCCAGCCGGATCGCGCCCAGCATCGGCTCGCGCACATTTTCCGCGACCCGCGCCACCTCGGCGTTGAAGGCATACAGCGCCGTCAGATGCGGGCGCAGCGGCGCCGGCGCGAACAGGCTGGTGAAATAGCGGTCGGGATCGGCGCCGCGAAGCATGCCGGCAAGCCTGTTGGCCAGGGCGCTATCGGGGGCCGCGTGCGGCGCCAAGTCAGATGGTCAGCTTGCGCGGCCGCGCGGCATTCAGCCAGGTAATCACGATCAGCCGCGTGACCATCACCGCCGTGAAGAAGGAGGTGATGATGCCCACACCCAGGGTGACGGCAAAGCCGCGCACCGGCCCCTGGCCCAGCTCGAACAGGATCAGCGAGGCGATCAGGTGAGTCATGTTGGCGTCGATGATGGTGGCCATGGCGCGGCGAAAGCCGGTGTCGATGGAGGCCAGCATCGAACGGCCGTTCTTCTGCTCCTCGCGGATGCGCTCATAGATCAGCACATTGGCATCGACCGCCATGCCCATGGTCAGCACGATGCCCGCGATGCCCGGCAAGGTCAGGGTGGCGCCGAACAGCGTCAGCACCGCCATCAGCAGGATCACGTTCAAGGTCAGCGCCACGTCGGCGAAAAGGCCGAACAGGCCGTAGCGCAGGAACATGAACAGCGCCACCAGCGCCAGGCCCGCCATCGCCGAATAGCGGCCGGCCTTGACCGAGTCGGCGCCGAGTTCGGCACCCACGGTGCGTTCTTCCAGGATCTTCAGCGGCGCGGGCAGCGCGCCGGCGCGCAGCAGGATCGCCATGTTGTTGGCGCTCTGGACGCTGAAGCTGCCCTGGATCTGACCGGTGCCGCCCAGGATGGGATTGATGATGACCGGGGCCGTCACCACCTGCTTGTCCAGCACGATGGCGAAGCGGTGGCCGACATTTTCCTTGGTCACGTCGGCAAACTGACGCGCGCCCACGCTGTCGAAGCGGAAGGTCACCACCGGCTGGCCGGTCTGGGAATCGAAGCTCTGCCCGGCATCCGTCAGGCGGTCGCCCGACACCAGCACGCGGCGGCGCACCACCACCTTCTGCACCGGCGCGCCCTTGGCGGCGTTCTCATCCATCATCGGCAGTATCTCGTCGCCGATGGGGGCCACAGTCGCGTTGGGGTTGGCCTGTTCGTCCACAAGCTGGAAGGTCATTTTGGCGGTCTTGCCCAGAATGGCCTTGAGCTGCGAGGGATCCTGCAGGCCCGGCACCTCCACCAGGATGCGGTCGTCGCCGGACCTTGTGATGTTGGGCTCGCGCGTGCCCAGCTCGTCGATGCGCCGGCGCACCACTTCGATCGACTGGTCCAGCACCTGCTGGCGGGTCAGCGTCTTGTAGGCGTCGGTCATGTGCAGCGAGATCACGCCATTGCCCGGCTCGGCGATGTCGTACTGCTTGCCGCCCACCGACAGGACGGAACTGCCCACGGTGGGGTTGAGGTCGGCGACCAGCTTGCGGGCCTGGCTCATCTGCGCCGGGTCGGTGATGCGCACCGTCACCGCGTCGCCGCGCGCGCCCAGGTCGGTGAAGCCGATATGGGCCTTGCGCAGGGCGGCGCGGATGTCGCCCACCATCGCCTCCACCTTGTCCTGCTGCACCTGGTCCAGGTCGACCTGCAGCAGAAGATAGGAACCGCCCTGAAGATCAAGTCCCAGATTGACGGTGCCCGACGGCAGCCAGTGCGGTATCTTCGTTCGCACGGGGTCGGGCAGCGCGTTGGGCAATGCCACCGCGACACCCAGCAACACTACCAGCAGGATGAGGACGCGCGTCCAGTTGGATATCTGCAGCACGATGCTTATTCCTTGCCGGCGGGCTGGCCCTTGGCGCGCACATCCGAGATGGTGGCTTTCAGCACCCGGACCTGAACATTGTCGGCGATCTCCACCATGATCTCGGGGTCGTCGGCCGGCGTGGCCTTGACAACCTTGCCCAGGATGCCGCCCGAGGTCACCACCGTGTCGCCGCGGTGCAGATTCCCGATCATGTTGCGCAGCTGCTTCTGCCTCTGGCTTTGCGGGCGCCAGAGAAGAAAGTAGAAGATCGCGATCATCGGCAGCGCCAGAGTCAGCGTCTGGAACAGGGGATCATTCGGATTCATAGTGCAGTTCTTTCAGTGGCGCGGGCGGACTATAGCGACACAGCCCCCCATTGCAACCGGTGCACACGCAAGGGATTGGAATGTCAAAGAATAATGAAATCAGCAGCTTGGCGGACCCTTCGGCGCTGGAACGCATCGCCGCGGCACTGGAACGGATGGCCCCGCCCCCGATGGCGCAGAAACTGCCGGCCGGCAGCGCCTTTGTGTGGGAGCCGGCGCAGGGGGGCCTCGTCGCCGTGCCGCACGTCGCCCATGTCGATCTCAGCCTGCTGAAAGGTATCGAGTCGCAGCGCGAAATCCTGCTGGCCAACACCCGCCATTTCGCCCAGGGGCTGCCTGCCAACAACGCGCTTCTGTGGGGCGCCCGCGGCATGGGCAAATCCAGCCTGGTCAAGGCCGTGCACGAAGAAATCAATCGCGGCCGGACCGAGGCGCAGCATCTGGTGCTGATCGAGATCCACCGGGAGGACATCGACACATTGCCGCTGCTGCTGCGCATCCTGCGCGGTGAAACGCGCAGGGTGCTGCTTTATTGCGACGATCTTTCCTTCGACAAGGACGACACCAGCTACAAATCGCTCAAGGCGGCGCTGGAAGGCGGCATCGAGGGTCGGCCGGCCAATGTGATCTTCTACGCCACCTCCAACCGCCGCCACCTGATGC
>DASZQC010000371.1:0-2271 GCA_035549815.1 Dongiaceae bacterium | reverse complement strand
ACTGGGAACGGACGCCTTGTGGTCTGACCTGGCCATGTTTGGACATCTTGGGCCGTCCAAGAGCCTGCTCGGGCCAAGGCGCATTCTGGCGGGCGAGATCGTGGATGGCGCGCTTGGTGCAAGAATGGCCGCGGGCAACCGTGACAACGTAATGGTCGATTCCCGGCCGGTTCGAATCGCCCTCTAGGCGCTCTTCGCCCTGGCCTTCCCGGCGGCTCCCGTCTTGGCCCCGGGCATCGGCACACCGCCGATCACGGTCTTGCCCTTGAAGGCGCAGATGTCGTTGACCACGCAGATCGGGCAATCGGGCTTGCGCGCCTTGCACACATAGCGACCGTGCAGGATCAGCCAGTGATGCGCATGCAGCTTGTATTTCTCCGGCACCCGTTTCTCCAGCGCCAGCTCGACCGCTAAGGGATCCTTGCCCGGCGCCAGGCCGGTGCGGTTGCCGACGCGGAAGATGTGGGTGTCGACCGCCATGGTCGGCTGGCCGAAGGCGATGTTCAGCACCACGTTCGCCGTCTTGCGCCCGACTCCGGGCAGCTTCTGCAAGGTCTCGCGGTCCCGCGGAACCTTGCCGCCGAACTCCTCCACCAATATGCGCGACAGCGCCATCACGTTCTTGGCCTTGGTGTTGTAGAGGCCGATGGTCTTGATGTAGCCCTTCAGCTTCGCCTCGCCGAGCTGCAGCATCTTGTCCGGCGTGTCGACGATCTTGAACACGGGCTCGGTCGCCTTGTTGACCGAAACATCGGTCGCCTGGGCCGACAAAACCACCGCCACCAGCAAGGTATAGGGATTGATGTAGTCCAGCTCGCCGCGCGGGTCCGGATTGGCCTTGGCCAGCCGCGCGAAGAACGCCTCCACCTGGTCCGGCTTGAGCTTCGCCAAGATCCCCTCTCCCGGATATTTTGCGGGGCCGCCGTTGAAGCGCCCACGTTGCAGCCTGGGGGGCGCAGTCTATACTGCGCGCCATGCAAGACGAAACCGGGAGATCAGGCTCGGCTGACGGTTCTGCGGCGGCGCCTCCAAGGCATTCGCCTGGACGCCCGCCCGAGCATCCGCTGTTCCAGGCCCTGCTTTACCCGCATCGCAGCCTGCCGGTGCGCGGCTATCTCATCCTCACCATCGGCACCGCCGCCATCGCGGCGCTGTACGGCGCGCTGTTCCTGGTGATCGGCGCCTGGCCGATCTTCGGCTTCATCGGCGCGGAGTGGCTGCTGTTCTGGTGGCTGCTGCGCACGCACCTGAAGGGCGATCGGCGGGCCGAGCGCATCCGCCTGTTCCGCGACCGGCTGGTGCTGGAGCAGATCGACGCCAAGGGCCGCGTCGCCGCCTGCAGCTTCGAGCCTTATTGGCTGCAGATCGTGCTGCATGAGCGCGGCTTCGAGAATCCCGCCTTGCTGCTGCGCTCGCACGGCAAGAGCATCGAGATCGGCGCCTTCCTCGGCGCGCAGGAGCGGCGGCAATTCGCCGACGAACTCACCCAGGTCCTGGCCCGCTGGCGCACCGCTTAGTCCATCATGTCTCATCCCATTTCGACCTTGCGGCAACCTGGGCCGGCCGATTTCGCGCTGCTCTTGCTGCTGGCGCTGACCTGGGGCTCGTCCTTCCTGTTCATCAAGCAGGCGGTGGATACCATGCCGCCGATGTCGCTGGCGGTCGGGCGCATGGCGATCGGCGCTGCGCTGCTGCTCATCATCGCCTTCGCCAAGGGCCAGGCGGTGCCGCGCGGCATCGGCCTGTGGGGCCGCATGGTGTTCCTGGGCGTCATCGGCAATTCGCTGCCGTTTTTCCTGATCGGCTGGGGCGAGCAATTCACGCCCTCCAACCTGGCGGCGATCCTGATGGCGACGATCCCGAGCTTCGTCATCGTGCTGGCGCATTTCTTCACCCACGACGAGCCGATGACGTTGGGCAAGGTGCTGGGCTGCATCCTCGGCTTCGCCGGCGTCATTGCGCTGATCGGCGTGGATGCCCTGAAAGGACTGGGCGACGTGGTGATCGGCCAGAGCGCGATCCTCGCCGGCGCGTTCTCTTATTCGCTCTACGGCATCAACGCCAAGCGCCTGCCGCCGCTCGGTTCGGAGATGCTGGTCGGCATGATCCTGGTCGCCGGGTTGATTCCGTTGATCCCGGTCTGGCTGATCCACGATCGGCCCTGGAACGTCGTGCCGGATGCGAAGGCTTGGTTCTCCGTCGCCTGGCTCGGCCTGCTGTCGACCGGCGGCGGCAACCTGCTGTTCTTCCTGCTGCTGCGCCGGGTCGGCG
>DASZQC010000370.1:0-11068 GCA_035549815.1 Dongiaceae bacterium | reverse complement strand
CGGATTGCTGGCGGTCGTGTGGGCCACGGCCACCATCGGCGGGCCGATCCTGGGCGGCGTGCTGGCGCATGCGTGGTCGTGGCGCATCGCCGCCGGCGCGCTGGCGCCGGTCGCCATCCTGTTCATGATCATGGCGCTGATCGTGCTGCCGGCGCGCGGCGACGGCACGGCGGCCAAGGGCTGGCCGCTCCTGCGCATGATCCTGTTGACCGGCGGCTCGCTGGCGCTGTGCATCGCCAGCGATGCGAAAAGCCAGACGCAGGCGATCGTCATGATGGCGATCGCGCTGCTGGCTCTGGCGCTGGGCTTCGTGCTGGACCGGCAAGCCCGCTCGCCCTTGTTCCCGTCGCGCATCCTGTCGCCGCGCCCGGCAAGCTCGCTGGGTCTGTGGATCATCGGCCTGATGCCGCTGGCGGAGGCCGGCGTGTTCCTGTTCATCCCCTATGTGGCGCAGGTCTTCATGGGGATGAGCGTCATGCATGCCGGCCAGATCTCCTCCCTCACCGCCATCGGTTGGTCGTTCAGCGCGATGATCGTCGCCCGGGCCAGCGCGCCGACGGCGACGCGCCTGATCATGATCGGCCCGGTGCTGCTGACCGCCGGTATGCTGCTGATGGCCTGGGCCGTCGAGCATGGGCAGCCGGTGGTGATGGCGATATCGCTGCTGTCGTGCGGCATCGCCTTCGGCATCTCCAACGGCTTCCTGTGCCAGCGGACCATCGCCGCCAGCGACAATCTGGAGCGCGACGTGACATCCGGCGCGATTCCGACCTTTGAGGGGTTGGGCGCCGCCATCGGCGCGGCGCTGGCCGGCATCATCGCCGCCGGCGCCGGATTTCCGCTGACGGACAACAGCGCTTCGCCCATCGCCTTGACCCTCCTCATCGGCGGGATTCTGACCATCCCGGCGATCTTCGCGGCGCTGCGTTTCGCCCGCCAGACGGCGGACGCCGACGCCGCGGAGCCCGTTGCACCGCCGCCGATTGTCTCCTGACATAGCCATGCGTCGTTGAACGGTAATCTATGCCGGATCGCGACTTTCAGTCGCGGCAGGCGCGCACTAACATGGAAGCCGAGAGCTGCGCCGCTTCGACCATTGCGTCGAGGCCATTTGGGGTCCGCATTTCATGTCACGTACTGCGTCCATATTCGTTCTCGCCATCGGCGCTTTGTCGATGATCCTGACCTTTGGCGTGCGCCAGACTTTCGGCCTGTTCCTGCCGCCGCTGACGACCGAGCTTGGCTGGAGCGTCGGCGCCCTGTCCTTCGCCTGGGCGATCCAGAATCTGCTCTGGGGCGCCTTCCAGCCGATCGCCGGCGCCATCGCCGACACCAAGGGACCGACCTGGGTCGCCTTTACCGGCGGCGTGCTGTACGTGCTCGGCGTCTGGCTGATGAGCGGCGCGCATTCGGAGCTGGTCTATGGATTGGGCAGCGGCGTTCTGGTCGGCATCGCGCTCGCCTGCAGCGGCATGTCGGTGGTGCTGGGCGCGGTGATGCGCGCCTCGCCGCCGGAGAAGCGCGGCCTCTATGGCGGCATCGTCACCGCCGGCGGCTCTGTCGGCCAGCTCATCTTCATGCCGACCGCACAGGTGCTCATCGACAGCCATGGCTGGCAGCAGACGCTGCAGATCCTGACCGTGATCAGCATCGCCATCGTCTTCTGCGCCTTCGCCCTGCCCCGCGGGCCAAAGAAAGCCGCGCCGAGTTCCGACGCCGGTATTTCCACCAGCATCGGCGACGCCCTGCGCGTGGCCTTCGCCGACCGTTCCTACCTCTGCCTGGTCGCCGGGTTCTTCGTCTGCGGCTTTCACCTGGCTTTCATCGGCTTTCATCTGCCGAACTTCGCCGCCTTGTGCGGCTTGCAGCCGAGCGCCGCCTCCAATGCGCTGGCCCTGGTCGGCGGGTTCAATGCGGTCGGCTGCGTCGCCATCGGGTTCCTGATGAAGCGCTACCAATCCAAGTATCTGCTCGCCAGCATCTATTTCCTGCGCGCTTTGGTCATCGCGCTCTTCTTCCTGCTGCCGGTCACCGCCTTCTCCATGGGCCTGTTCGGCGCGGCGCTCGGCCTGCTGTGGCTGTCGACCGTGCCGCCGACCAGCAGCCTCGTGGCCCGCATGTTCGGCACGCGCTACCTGACCATGCTGTTCGGCATCGCCTTTTTCAGCCACCAGGTCGGCGGCTTCATCGGCGCCTACTGGGCGGGCTGGCTGTATGACACGGTCGGCAATTACGATGCGGTCTGGTGGATCTCCATCCTGCTCGGCATCTTCTCCGGCCTGATCCATCTGCCGATCCGCGAGCAGCGGCCGGCGCTGGTTCCGGCCTAGAGGCGCGATGATCCACGACAACCCAGCCGCGCTGAAGGCGGCGCTCGTCCGCCATCAGCGCCTCCTGGGCCTCGATCTGGGGGAGAAGACGATCGGCCTTGCGCTGAGCGACCCGGGACTCACCGTTGCCTCGCCGATCGCCACCATCCGCCGCACCAAGTTCACCGCCGACGCCAAGGAGTTGCTGCGCATCATCGCCGAGCGGCAGGTGGGTGGGCTGGTGATCGGCCTGCCGCTCAACATGGACGGCAGCGAGGGGCCGCGCTGCCAGTCGGTGCGCCAGTTCGCCGCCAACCTGGCGAAGCTGCAGGACCTGCCGGTCCTGTTCTGGGACGAGCGGCTGTCCACCGTTGCGGTGGAGCGCGACATGATCAGCGCCGATCTGACGCGGGCCAAGCGCGCCAGGGTGGTGGACCAAGCGGCCGCCGCCTTCATCCTGCAGGGCGTCCTGGACGCGCTGGCTAGAACCAAAGCTTCAAGCACCTGAAACCGAATTGTCACGCGCGCGGCCTACCCATTCCGGTCCAACAAGAAACCGGAGGCAATCCATGAAAACGATTCGAAATCTGGCGATTTTGGCGGGCAGCCTGGCGTTCCTGGCCGGCGCCGCCCAGGCCGATGGCGTAAAGGTCTTTGAGAGCACCGACCCCAAGCTGAAGCTGGGCAAGGCGGAGTTCCCCGGCGGCAAGACGCTGGACCTCAGCGTCGGGGTCGGCAGCGCCCTGTTCCACATGCCGGGTGAGCCGGCGGACGAGCTCTACGGCATCACCGACCGCGGCCCGAACATCGATTGCAGCGCCGCGGAAAAGACCGTCGGCCTGACCACCGAACAAATCTGCGGCGGCGACGACAAGGCCAAGTTGTTCCCACGCCCCGACTTCGTCCCCTCCATCGTGAAGATGAAGCTGAGCGAGGACGGCACCTTCGCGACCACCGAATGGATCACGCTGAAGGATTCTTCGGGCAAGACCATCACCGGCCTCAGCAACCCGCTGAAGGCGGCCAAGACCGAGGCCGGCTATGACGTGACCGGCAAGCAGTTGCCGTTCGATCCGAGCGGCTTGGATACCGAGGGCCTGGTGCGGCTGAAGGACGGCACCTTCTGGGTCGGCGAGGAATATGGGCCGAGCCTCGTTCATATCGCCGCCGACGGCAAGATCATCGAGCGCCTGGTGCCGGCCGGTGTCGACGCCGATCTGGCCGGCGCCGGCTACAAGGTGACGGGCGCGCTGCCGGCGATCATCGCCAAGCGTCAGCTCAATCGCGGCATCGAGGGCATCGCCATGTCGCCCGATGAGAAGTTCCTCTACGCGATTGTGCAGAACCCGCTCGCCAATCCGGACGCCAAGGCGTTCAAGGACGCGGTGGCGACTCGCATCCTGAAGCTCGACCTCGCCACGCAGCAGGTGGTGGGTGAGTTTGTCTATGCGCTGGATCCGTTCAACACCTTCAAGAACGATCCGAAGTCGGACAAGGAAAGCGACGTCCGCATCAGCGAGCTGAGCGCGGTCGGCACCGACCAGCTCATCGTGCTGGAGCGCATCGCCAAGACGACCAAGCTCTATGCCATCAGCCTGGACGGCGCCACCAACATCCTCGGCACCGCTTGGGACGACAAGGCGACCTCGCCGTCGCTGGAACAGGTGATGACCGCCGACCTCGCCGGCAAGGGCATCACACCGGTCAGCAAGAAGCTGTGGTTGGACAGCGCCGACCATAAGGAGCTGCCGGAAAAGGTCGAGGGCGTCGCCATCCTGGAGAACGGCGACCTGATCGCGATCAATGACGACGATTTCGGCATCGACGGCGCGCACACCATCATCGTGCGCCTGAGCCTGCCGGCGCCGGCGTTTTAAGAGCACCTCACTCTCAACCGTCATGCCAGGACTTGGTCCTGGCATCCACGAGTTTCGCGGGGCGAAATCGAATGTGTGGAAACGAACTCGTGGATCCCCGTGCCAAGCACGGGGATGACGGTTGAGCGGTGGGCAAGAGCAGTGCACTTGCGTTCGGATACCCTTTAACCCATCCGCGCCCTTGATTTTGTGCGTCCGCCCCTAGAGAGTGCGGCCAAAATGGCACTCTTCTCTGGGGGCATCTTATGTCCGGACCCTTGGCCGGAATCCGTGTTTTCGACCTGACCCGCATCCTGGCGGGACCGACCGCCACCCAGATGCTGGGCGATCTCGGCGCCGACATCATCAAGATCGAGCGTCCCGGCCAGGGCGACGACACGCGCAAGTGGGGGCCGCCGTTCATCAAGGGTTCAGATGGCAATGATACAAGCGAGAGCGCCTATTACCTCGCCATCAATCGCAACAAGCGTTCGGTGACATTGGACATCGCGCAACCGGAAGGCCAGGAACTGGCTAAGCGCCTGATCGCCAAGTCCGACATCTTTGTCGAGAACTTCAAGGTCGGCGACATGGCGCGCTACAACCTGGCCTATGAGCAGATCAAGTACGACTTTCCGCGCCTGATCTACTGCTCGATCACCGGCTTCGGCCAGACGGGCCCCTATGCACCGCGCGCCGGCTACGATTTCCTGGCCCAGGGCATGGGCGGCATCATGTCGATCAACGGCGACCCGTCGACGCCGCCGCAGAAGGTCGCCGTGGCGGTGACCGACATCATCACCGGCATCTACTCGGTGGTCGGCATCCTGGCCGCGCTGCAGCACCGGCATCTGACCGGCCGCGGGCAGCAGGTCGACCTCGCGCTGCTCGACACCCAGGTGAGCTGGCTCGCCAATGTCGGCCTGCAATACCTGACCTCCGGCATCATCCCGAAGCAGTACGGCAACGAGCATCCCAGCATCGTGCCTTATTCCGTGGTGCCGAGCTCCGACGGCCATTTCATCCTCGCGGTCGGCAACGACCGGCAGTTCGCCGAGTTCGCGAAATTCGCCGGCAAGCCCGAATGGGCAGAAGACGAGCGTTTCAAGACCAACCCGGGGCGCGTGCGTAATCGCGTGGAATGCTATCGCCTGATCCACGAGGTGACGTCGCTGAAGCCGATGAACTACTGGATCGAGGGATTGACCGAGCGCGACGTGCCATGCGGCCCTGTCAACAACATGAAGCAGGTGTTCGAGGACCCGCAGGTCCTGCATCGCGGCATGAAGGTGACCATGCCGCACAGCCTGGCCGGCAAGGGCACCATCGACGTCATCGGCAGCCCGATCAAGCTGGGCGAGACGCCGGTCGATTACCGCCTGCCCCCGCCCTATTGCGGCCAGCACACCGACGAGGTTCTGCGCGAGCTGCTCTATCTCTCCGACGACGACTTGAGCGCCTTGCGCGCAAAGAAGGTCATCTAAGACTCCCCTTCCCCAGCTTGAGGAGGGAAAGGTTGGCCATGAATACGAAACCGCCCTGCCCGTTTGGTTCCCATCGCGCCATCGGCGGCGGGTTGCCGCAGGCGGCGGAAAAACTCGACCCGGCGCTGCCGCTGCAGACCAATGAATTGCTGATCGAGGTCGAGGCGCTGAACCTCGATTCCTCCTCCATGCGCCAGATCGCCGAGAGCTGCGGCGACGATCAGTTGAAGATGCGCAACCGCATTGCCGAGATCGTGCGCATGCGCGGCAAGATGCACAATCCGGTTACCGGCTCGGGCGGCGTGTTGGTTGGCCGAGTCAAGGAGATCGGCACCGATTTTCCGGCGCGAGACCTGCACATCGGCGACATCATCTGCACGCTGGTCTCGCTGTCGTTGACGCCCTTGGCGCTGGCCGAGATCGGCGAGATCGACGTGGCCGCCGCGCGTGTCGCGGTAAAAGGCCACGCGATCCTGTTCGCCAGCGGTCTCTGTACGCGCCTGCCCGCGGATATTCCGCAAGCGGCCGCCATGGCGCTGTGCGACATCGCCGGCGCGCCAGGTCATGTCGTCAAGTTGGCGTGGCCGGGCATGACCATCGTCGTGCTCGGCACCGGTCGCGCCGGGCTGCTGTCGCTCTGCGCCGCGCGGCGGGAGATGGGCGTCAGCGGCACACTGATCGGCCTCGATTCCAGCGCCGCCGCGATCGAGCGAGCGCGAGGCCTCGGCGTCGCGGACCATCTCGGCATCGCCGACCTGTGCGATCCGGTGGCAACGCATGGGATGATCGCGGCGATGACCGAGGGCCAACTCGCAGATCTCACCATCGTCACCACGAATGCGCCCGGCTGCGAGGGCGCCGCCATCCTGGCGACGCAGCCCAGGGGGCGCATTCTGTTCTTCAGCATGGCGACCTCGTTCACCGCCGCGGCTTTGACCGCCGAGGGCGTCGGGCGCGATGTCGAGATGATCATCGGCAACGGCTACACCAAAGGCTGGGTCGAGACCGCCTTCGACCTGTACCGCGCCAATCCGAAATTGGCGGCCCTGTTTCATCGAGATTGAGGAGTGACCGGATGAGCGACGTCAAGCCGATAGCCGTGCGCGCTGCCGACGTACCGCCGCGCACCAAGCCCTCCAACTATCCGGAGCCGTTCTTCAGCCGCATGCTGAAGCGCGAGAAGCGGCAATTGGGCGATGTGTTCGGGCTGAAGAATTTCGGCGTGAACCTGACGCGCCTTTTGCCCGGCGGCGAATCCGCGCTGCTGCACCGGCACAGCAGGCAGGATGAGTTCATCTACATCCTGGAAGGCACGCCGACGTTGGTCACCGATCGCGGCGAAATCGCGTTGGCGCCCGGCATGTGCGCCGGCTTTCCGGCACAAGGCATCGCACATCAACTGGTCAACCGTTCCGACAAGGATGTTTTGGTGCTGGAGGTTGGCGACCGTACGCCGGGCGACGAAGGCAGCTATCCGCGGGACGACATCCAGGCGGTGTTGGGCGCGGACGGCAAATGGAGCTTTACCCACAAGGACGGCCGGCCTTACTAAAGTCCCTTCTCCACCATCTCGACCACGCGCTGGCCCAGCGCGTCGATCTGCGCACGCGGGACGGTGCGCAAGGGGCCGTCGATCACCCGCATGGCGAAGCCATGCACGGCGGACCAGGCCAGGAACTCAGCCCCCATGCGGCGCTCGGGCGGCAATTGCCCGGCCTCGGCCATCGTGTCCAGGGCGGCGCTCAACAGCTCGAACGGATTGAGGCCGCTGCGCCCCGATCGCTCCGGGTTCGGACCGAGGCCCAGATTCTCCGGCGTTGAAAAGGCGGTCCGGAACAGGCCGGTCTCGGTCAGCGCGAACTGCAGATAGCCGACGCCGACCGCGCGCAGGCTGGCGGTCGCGGCATTGGCGCCGCGCTTGCGCGCGCCTTTCTCCAACTCGGCCTCCATGGCCTTCGCCAACTCGGACAAGGCCGCGGAGCGCACGGCCTCCAGCAGATCTTGCCGGCTGGCGAAGTGGCGATAGGCGGCATTCGGCACCACACCGGCCTGCCGGGTGGCCTCGCGCAGCACCACCGCGTCCGGTCCGCCGATGCGCGCCAAGGCGATGCCCGCTTCCAGCAATGCCCGCCGCAGGTCGCCGTGACGATAGGTGCTGCGGATCGTCGGCTTTCCCGCCGATTTGCCGGCGCCTTTGCCCCGCAATTTTTTCGTCATCCCGAATTCCGATTCCGAATGTGGACAGCGTCCATTTTCTCTGCTAGCGTCTTGTGGACAGTGTATACATATTCGCGCGCGACGTCGCGCGGGCATTTGGCCGCAGAGTCGAACTTCGCTCTCCGGCGCCGATGGATGCTGTCGTCACGCAAGGTTCGAACCGGGAAGGAAACGTCATGCACGTGAATACTTATGTGATTTTCGACGGCAAGTGCGAAGAAGCGCTGGAATTCTACAAGAGCAAGCTGGGCGCCAAGGTGACGGCCCTGATGCGCTTCAAGGAGGCGCCGGACCAGAGCCAGATCAAGCCGGAATCCAAGGACAAGGTGATGCATTCCGAGTTCATGGTGGGCGAGACCAAGATCCTGGCGTCCGACGGCTATTGCCTGGGCGCGCCGAAGTTCGACGGCTTCTCACTGACCATCCAGTGCGCCAACGATTCCGAAGCCGAGAAGATGTTCAAAGCGCTGAGCGGCGATGGCGGCCAGGTGACCATGCCGCTCTCGAAGACCTTCTTCGCCTCCAGCTTCGGCATGGCAAAGGACAAGTTCGGCCTTGGCTGGATGGTGATCGCCGGCTGATCGATCTAACCAAGCGGTCAGCATTTCGACCGCGGTTCGCGCCGAAACTCCCAGAGAGTTCGCCGCAAGTCCCCTCTCCCGGGCACGGGGGAGGGCTAGGAAGGGGGCCTGCCGCAGCGCGCCGGGCCCTCTTCCCGGCTCTCCTCCGGAACGGGAGGGGGACATCTTTTCGCGTCGGGCAAGCGGGCGATTCGAATCGATTGACCGGACGCGCGTCATGCATATGATGCGCCCCCGATGATCGGGTCGCCCAACGCCGCAAACGCGTTTTTCCCCCACCGGCATCTGCTCGGCATCGAAGGGCTTTCCGCGGCGGAAATCGAGCGTTTGCTCGACCTGGCCGACAGCTACGCCAATCTTCCCAAGGACGATGAGCGCACGCGCAAGCTGCTGCGCGGCCGCACGGTCATCAATCTGTTCTTCGAGACTTCCACCCGCACCAGCACCTCGTTCGAGCTCGCCGCCAAGCGGCTGGGCGGCGACGTCATCACCATGTCGGTCGGCACCTCCTCCATCAAGAAGGGCGAGACGCTGCTGGACACCGCCATGACTTTGAACGCCATGAAGCCGGACGTGATGGTGGTGCGGCACTCGGAATCGGGTGCGGTCAACCTGCTGTCGCAGAAGGTGGACGGGTCGGTGATCAATGCCGGCGACGGGCGGCACGAGCATCCGACCCAGGCGCTGCTGGACGCGCTCACCATCCGCCGCCGCCTCGGCAAGCTGAACGGCCTGCTGGTCGCCATCTGCGGCGACATCTTGCACAGCCGCGTGGCGCGCTCAAACATCCACCTTTTGTCCCGGATGGGCGCTCGCGTGCGGGTGATCGCGCCGCTGACCCTGCTGCCCAGCAACATCGACCGCATGGGGGTCGAGGTCTTCACCGACATGCGCAAGGGTCTGAAGGACGTCGACATCGTCATGATGCTGCGCCTACAACTGGAGCGCATGCAGGGCGCCTATGTGCCCTCGACCCGCGAATATTTCCGCTTCTTCGGGCTGGATTACGAAAAGCTCGCGGTGGCGAAACCCGACGCGCTGATCATGCATCCCGGCCCGATGAATCGCGGCGTCGAGATCGATTCCGAGGTGGCCGACGACATCAACCGCTCGGTGATCCGCGAGCAGGTGGAGATGGGCGTCGCCGTGCGCATGGCCTGCCTCGACGCCCTCACCCGCAACCTGACGGGGAATCAATGACGCCCCCCGCCAAATCGACCCGGCCGCCGGGCAAGCAGGACCGCCCGCTGGCGCTGATCAATGCGCGCCTCGTCGATCCGGCCAGCAACCGCGACGAGACCGGCGGCATCCTGGTCGAGAATGGCGTGATCCAGGAGATCGGCGCGAAAGTCACCCGCGCCAACGTGCCGGAAGCGGCCGAGATCGTGGATTGCCGGGGCCAGGTGCTGGCCCCCGGCCTGATCGACATGCGCGTGCAGTTGCGCGAGCCGGGCGAGGAGCACAAGGAAACCATCGAGACCGCGAGCCTGGCCGCCGCAGCCGGCGGCGTCACCACCATGGTCTGCCTGCCCAACACCGAGCCGATCATCGACGACGTGGCCGGCGTGGAGTTCATCGCCCGGCGCGCGCGCGAGACCAAGCGCGCCAAGATCTATTGCTACGGCGCCGCGACGCAAGGGTTGGAAGGCAAGGACCTGGTCGAGATGGGCCTGCTGGCCGACAGCGGCGCGCTCGGCTTCACCGACGGCATCAAGGCGATCGGCGACGTGCAGGTGATGCGCCGCGCCCTCACCTATGCGCGCAGCTTCGATTTGCTGGTGATCCAGCATCCGGAGGAGCCGCGCCTGGCCGCGGGCGGCGCCATGAACAACGGCGAATTGTCGACACGCCTCGGCATTCCCGGCATCCCGGCCTATGCCGAGGTGATGATGATCGAGCGCGACCTGCATCTGGTGCGCGCCGCCGGCGCCCGCTACCACGCGGCGCACATCTCCACCGCCGCCTCCGTCGAGGCGATCCGCAAGGCCAAGCAGGAAGGTCTGCGCGTCACCTGCGACACCGCTCCGCCCTATTTCTCCTTGAACGAAGCGGAGATCGGCGACTATCGCACCTTCGCCAAATTGTCGCCGCCCTTGCGCGGCGAGAGCGACCGTCGCGCCA
The DNA here is from genome assembly GCA_035549815.1 of Dongiaceae bacterium. Taxonomy (GTDB): domain Bacteria; phylum Pseudomonadota; class Alphaproteobacteria; order Dongiales; family Dongiaceae; genus Dongia_A. Next base: position 500 of record DASZQC010000370.1, on the reverse strand, counting down.
TCGCCGCGGGCCTCGCCGACGGCGTCATCGATTGCATCGCCAGCGATCACGCGCCGCATGACGTGGAAAGCAAGCGCGTGCCCTTTGCCCAGGCCGAGGCCGGCATCATCGGGTTGGAGACCCTGCTGCCCATCAGCCTGGAGCCCTATCACAAGGGCGCCGTCAATCTGCTCGCCACCCTGCGCTGCCTCACCGCCCGGCCGGCCGATATCCTGGGCCTGGCGCAAGGCCGCTTGTCGAAGGGCGCGCCGGCTGACATGGTGTTGATCGACCTGGACAAGCCCTACCGGATCGACGTGGAGAAATTCCGCAGCAAGTCGAAGAACTCCCCCTATGACGCGCGGCCCGTGCAGGGCGCGGTACTGAAGACCTTTGTCGACGGGCGCCTCGTCTTTAGCGCGGAGGATGCGCGATGACGGACCCGCTCGGCCTGCCGCACATCGCCGCCGCGATCCTCGGCTATTTGCTGGGCTCCATCCCGTTCGGCCTGGTCATCACCA
>DASZQC010000369.1:0-20031 GCA_035549815.1 Dongiaceae bacterium | reverse complement strand
CGTCCGGCGGGCTGCGCAGGATTGTCAACAATTCCGCCTCGCGCTTCTTGGCGGTGGCAAGGTGCGCCTCTTTCACGTGGCCGTAGCCGCGGATCTGCTCGGGAATCGAGGCCAAGGCGACGGCCGTGGCGTGATTGCCGGCGTCCAGGAGTGTGATGATCTCCTCGATCAGCGCCTCATAGTCGGCAATCAGCCGGCGCTCCAACCGCCGCTCCGGCAGGCGGCTGAACGGGTCCAGGGCGCCGCCGCGCAGGCCTTTCAGGCGCGCCAGCAGGCGGAACACCCGCATCATCCATGGCCCGAGCTGCTTCTTGGCGATGCGGCCGGTTTCGGGGTCGATATGCGACAGGCTGGGCGGCGCCAGATGGAAGTGGATCTTGTAATCGCCCTCGAACTGCGCCGCGATCCGCTCCTGGAACACAGGATCGGCATGCAGCCGCGCCACCTCGTACTCGTCCTTGTAGGCGAGCAGCTTGGCGTAATAGGTGGCGACCGCGACGGACAGCGCGTTCAGGTTCGGCATCACCGCGCGCTCCGCCGCGATCACGCGGTCGACCAGCTTGCGATAGCGTGCCGCATAGGCGGCGTTCTGATAGGAGGTCAGCAGCGTCTCGCGATGGGCGATGATCTCGTCCAGCGATTGCGGGATGCGGCGCGCCGTCGGCGAGGTCTTCTCCGCGGCGCGCGTGACGGCGGGAAGGTCATGCGCCGCGCGCCGGCCCCAGGTGAAGGCGAGCTGGTTCTGCTTGGCGGCCGTGGCGTTCAGCTCGATGGCCTTCAGGATCGCCTCGGCGGAGACGGGGATCAGGCCGCGCTGATAGGCGAAGCCCAGCATGAACATGTTGCTGGCGATGGTGTCGCCGATCAAAGCGGTGGCGAGGCCGGTTCCGTCGACGAATTCCGCGGCGCCCGGCCCGACGGCGGCTTCGATCGCCGCCTGCAGGGTGTGGCCGGGGAACTGCGCATCCGGGTTCTTGATAAAGTCGGCGGTGATGGTCTCGTGGCTGTTGATGATGGCGCGGCTGTGGCCGACGCGGCCCTTGGCCAGCGCATCGAAGGTGGCGGCCACGACCTCGTCGCAGCCCAGCAGCAGGTCGGCATTGCCCGCGGCGACGCGCACGGCGTGGATGTCTTCGGGCCGGTTGGCGATGCGGATGTGGGAAAAGACCGCGCCGCCTTTCTGCGCCAGGCCAGTCATGTCCATGATCGAGCAGCCCTTGCCCTCGAGATGCGCCGCCATGCCGAGCAGCGCGCCGATGGTGACGACGCCGGTGCCGCCGATGCCGGTCACCAGGATGTTGAACGGGTCCTGCAACGCCGGCAGGGTCGGCTCCGGCAAGGCTTCGCCTATGGCGGCGACGGGCTTCGGTTTGCGCAACTGGCCGCCCTCGATGGTGACGAAGGACGGGCAGAAGCCGTTGAGGCAGGAATAGTCCTTGTTGCAGCTCGACTGGTCGATGGCGCGCTTGCGACCCGTGGCCGTTTCCAACGGGATCACCGACAGGCAGTTGCTGGCCTTGGAGCAATCGCCGCAGCCTTCGCAGACCTCCTCGTTGATGAAGACGCGCAGGGCCGGGTCTTCCAGCAGGCCGCGCTTGCGCCGGCGGCGCTTCTCGGCCGCGCAGGTCTGGTCATAGATCATCGCGGTCGTGCCGGGGATCTCCCGCAGCTCGCGCTGGACCGCATCCAACTCGTCGCGGTGATGCACGATGATCCCGCCGGGCAACGCGACGCCGGCATATTTCTCCGGCTCGTCGCTGACGATGGTGATCTTGCGCAATCCCTCCGCCGCCAATTGCTGCGCCATCATCGGCACGGTCAGCGGCCCGTCGAACGGCTGGCCGCCGGTCATCGCCACGGCGTCGTTGAACAGGATCTTGTAGGTGATGTTGGCGCCCGACGCGACCGCGGCGCGGATGGCGATCAGGCCGGAATGATAGTACGTGCCGTCGCCCAAATTCTGGAACACGTGCTTGGTCTTGGAGAAGGGCGCCTGGCCGACCCAGGTGACGCCTTCGCCGCCCATCTGGGTCAGGGTCTCGGTGCCGCGGTCCATCCAGGTCGCCATGGTATGGCAGCCGATGCCGCCCAGGGCGCGCGAGCCTTCCGGCAGGTTGGTGGAAGTGTTGTGCGGGCATCCCGAGCAGAAATAGGCGACGCGGCGAATGGCGGGCTTGTAGCCCTCCAGCGCCTTCTCCTTCGCCTCCAGAAATTTGAGCCGATCCTCGATCTGCGGCGAGGTGTGGAAGCGGGCGATGCGCCTGGCGATGACGCGGGCGATGCGGGCCGGCGTCAATTCGTCGGCGGAGGGCAGGATCCATTCCCGGTTTTCGTCGAACTTGCCGACGACCTTGGGCCGCACGCTCTCTTTCCAGTTATAGAGCTGCTCCTTGAGCTGGTTCTCCATCAAGGCGCGCTTCTCTTCGACGACCAGGATCTCCTCCAGGCCCTCGGCGAAGTGGCGGACCCCCTCGCGTTCCAGCGGCCAGGTCATGCCGACCTTGTAGAGCGAGAGCCCGATGCGCTTGGCGTAGTCCTCGTCGATGCCGAGGTCGTCCAGCGCCTGGCGCACGTCCATATAGGTCTTGCCGCAAGTGACGATGCCGAAGCGCCGGTTCGGGCTATCGATCATCACCTTGTTCAGATGGTTGGCGCGGCAGAAGGCGAGCGCGGCGTAGAGCTTGTATTTGTGGAGCAGCATTTCCTGCTCCAGCGCCTGCGTGGTGATGAAGGGCGAGGAGGCCTTGCGGATGTTGAGGCCGCCGGTAGGGAGCTCGAAATCGTCCGGAATCTTGATCTGCACCCGGTCGGGATCGACATAGACCGAGGCGGTGGAATCGCAATTGTCCGCCACCACCTTCATGGCGATCCAGCAGCCGGAATAGCGCGAGGCCGCCCAGCCGAAGATGCCGTAATCCAGGAACTCCTGGATGTTCGCCGGATTCAGCACCGGGATGCCGTAATCCATGAAGGCGTATTCGGTCTGGTGCGCCGTGGTCGAGGATTTGCAGGTGTGGTCGTCGCCGGCCAGCACCAGCACCCCGCCATGTTTCGCGGTGCCGGCCAGGTTGGCATGGCGGAACACGTCGCCGCAGCGGTCGACGCCCGGCCCCTTGCCGTACCACATGCCGAACACGCCGTCATATTTGCTGTCGCCGAACAGATCGAGCTGCTGCGTGCCCCACAAGGCCGTCGCCGCGAGGTCTTCGTTCACCCCCGGCTGGAACTTGATGTGGTGCTGCTCCAGGTGCTTTTTCGCCGCGACCATCGCCTGATCGAGCCCGCCCAGGGGTGAGCCGCGATAGCCGGTGACATAGCCCGCCGTGCTGAGCCCGGCCGCCACATCGCGCTGGCGCTGCATCAAGGTCAGGCGGGTCAGCGCCTGCATGCCGTTGAGATAAACCCGGCCGGATGTCTCGGTGTATTTGTCGTCCAGCGTGACATTCGCCAGACGCGCTGCCTGCGCCACGATCGCTCCTCCCATTGCACCGGCGAAAGGGCTTATTGGCCGGCTGCGTCGTTCTTCTCGATGGCCCAATAGTAATAAAAATGGTCCTATCTCAGGGGCTTGTCCAGGGCGGGCCGGAAAGGGTTCGATTTGGTCGCCGAATTGGCGCCTTGTAACGTTTGATTTCGTGCGGACGGGGTGGCACGCAATGAGTATTCTTCGCGCCGCAGTATGCGCAGATGCGCCGCCGATTCACTGCGCGGACTTGGACCGTCGAACTCGGGCAGCGAAAGGCATGCGCTTGAACCCGGTTTACGCGCCGCTCGACAGGAGACCAGGATCACAACGGTGGGCGGTACATGGACGGCACGACCGATCAGCAACAGCAGTTGGCAACCGTCCCGTTTCGTATTCGGCCAAGCACAGGACCCCGACCGCTTCGATTGCTGAGCTTGTTCGGGCTGCTGATCATTGCCTTCGTCGGGCTGGCGATCGAGATCGGCATCATCTCTGGCAGGTTGCCGCCGGTCGGAAACGCGTACGGGATGAGTTGGAGTTCGACCTACAAAGGTCGCCCGGATGCAGACGCGGCATGGATAGGGATAGCGATCCCTATCGTGGTTTTGGCGTTGTCCTTGTTCAACCTGATCCGCGAGATCCTTTATCTCAAACCACGTAGCCGCTACTGGATCGAGATCACATCCGACGGTGTGGGACTCGTTACGCCGCTCACGCGCCGGCATTATCGTTGGCAGGAGATTTCGCCGTTCACCTTGCGCACGCTCTACATGCGCTCTTGGCGCGTACTGCGGATCGTCGCGCATGCCGGTGGATGGCGATGGGTCTGGATACGAAGCGACGATTTCACCACTGAACTGCCGGGCTCGCGAAGAGAGGCTGCGGCGCGCCTCGTTGAGGTATTGAACGATCTCTTGGGCCAGGTTGGTGCAGGCCGAAGCACAGTCATGAAAATTCCCGCTGCACTCAAGACAGAGGACGCAACAACTCTTCCTGAGAAATCGCCGGTAAAGGCCGCGACCGTCGTACGTGGCTAAGATGCCGCACACGCGCGGGCATTGATCGCATATAAGCCAGAAGGCGTACCCTGATCGTCAATTGCCGGCGAAACGCCGGTGCCAAGTGTGCTGGAAGATTTTTGGAAGAAATCGCGCCATAAACCGCGCCGAAAATTACGCCCGATTCCACGGACTTCGTCCGACTTATGCACGCGCTGTGGGGTGCCTCAATCAAGTAGGGTTAATAGGTTGGTATTATAGTAGAAACTGCCTCGAATTGTAATTTAATTTGAGCGCGAATTTACGCTTCGCTAACCTTAGCCTCGGGACGGTGGGAGAAAAGAGAAGCTGCCAAGCGAACGTGAGATTCGTCCAAGGCAGATCACGAACAAACGGAGCGGCTTATGCGGGGCCTAAACGCGGTGCCGGTTTCGTGGAGTAATTTCGATACCGGCCAATATCTGTTCACTGCGGTTTGCGATCTGACCAAAGACCTGTCGTTGTTTCCGGGGCTGGACGTTCCACTCGAATACTGGGAACGCAAGAGATCGGGACAGACCATGCCCGGCCGGCAAGATATCGATCCGGTCGAGATGCATGACTTCCTGTCGCGCATCGCGCTGTTGGATGTCATGCGGCGGCCGGTGCGGTTTCGCTATCGTGTTTGCGGGACCGGGGTTTGCCATGTCCATCCCTGCGACACGACCGGGTTGTGGGTGGACAAGCTGGAGCCCGAACCCTACAGCGCCATGCTGCACGAGCAGTATTTCGATGTGGTGCGGACCCGGCGGCCGGCCATGCACCTGAACGTCTTCGACAGCCACGATCACTATCGCGCCTATGCGCATGTGTTGCTGCCCTTGTCGCGCAACCACGACGCCGTCGACATGGTCCTGTCGGTGGACAGCATCGCACAGGACAAGGCGGAGATGATGGAGCTGCTGGTCTATCTCCAGCGCCGCGCCGGCGTGGAGCCGGGCAGCCCTAGCCTGTATGCGCGAAACGCACCACGTAGATTGGCGGCAAGTGGTGCGTGACCGGCTGCCAGTGCTCGCCCTGGTCTTCGGTCACATAGAGATTGCCGGTGGTTGAGCCGAAAGCCAGGCGGTCGCCACTCTGATCGATGTCGAGCGCGTGGCGCAGCACCAGGTCGTAGCTGGGGCCGGTCGGCAGCCCGTTGGACAGGTTCTCGAAGCTCTTCGCGCCGTCCCGCGTGCGCGCGGCCACGAAGCGGCCGTCCTGTGGCACCCGCGATTCGTCCTTGATCGCCGGCACGAACCACGCCTTGGCCGGATCCTGCGGATGGACGGCCACGCCAAAGCCGAAACGCGGCCCGGCGCTCTCCCAACTCTCCAGATCGTTGGTGCTGAAGAACACCCCATTATGGTGCTGGCACCAGAAATGGTCCGGCCGCTCGCGGGACTGGGCCATGCGGTGGACGTCCTGGATGTTGGGATCCTCGCGCCGCTCCGGCGGCATGTATTCGGCGAACAGCCCCTTGGAGCGGCAGACCCAGCTCTGCCCTGCATCTTCGCTGCGCCAGACGCCGCCGCACGAAACGGCGATGGCGATGCGGTCCGACTTCCGCGGATCGACGCAAACCGTATGCAAGGCCGAATCATCGCTGCCGCCGCCGAACCACTGGCTGCGCTCCGGCAGGTTCCAGAGGCCCTCCACCAACTGCCACTCCCCTTCGCCGTCCCGGTCGTTGCGGAACAGGGCGGCCGGCAGCGTGCCGGCCCACAGGCGGCCGGGCCTGTCCGGGCCGCCGGCCTCCAGCGCCCAGATCTGGTTGACGCTCGGCGCGTCCTTGTCCTCGGACTTGGGCAAGGTCGGCATGGCGAGCTCGTCCCAGGTCGCGCCGCGATTGGTCGAGCGGTGCAGCTTGGCGCCGAAATGGCCGTGGCTGAGGGCGACATACCAATAGCCGCTGCGCGGGTCCGCCAGCACCGCCGTGACCGGGGCACCGAGAAAGCCGACATAGGTCTGCTGCCAGCGGCCGTCGATGCGCTCGAACTTGAACAGGCCTTTGCGCGTACCGATGAACAGATCGTTCGCCATTGCCGGTTTTCCTTTCGGGTTGACCGTTTCGCCTATCCGCCCGACAGCGCTTGCATCACATAGATCTCGCTGCGCGCCGCCACCGGGAGCTTCAGATTGGCCTTGTCGATAAGCAGCTCGCCGTCGACGAACACGGCGACGTGGCGGCGGAGACGGCCCTGGTCGTCGAGCACGTAGGAGCGTGCCTTCGGTACGGCGGAAAAATAGGCGTCAAGCGCCGCGCCGAGCGTTGCGCCCTCGACCTCGAGCGGGCCGCAGGGCGCGATGTTTCGCAGATGCCGGGTCAGATGAATGGTCGGCATGATGCACTGCACACTTACCGAAAATCGCGGCAAGGCTAGCTCAGGATCGCTGACTCTTCAATGCGTTGAACGCAGCCTGTGCGCACCTTCAGCCGTGCGCTTTTGCGTAAATCATGGTTTAATCTTCAACGGGGTAGGGTGGGGATGACCATGTTTATCGCCTTGATCAGGCCACCCCGGCCCGCGGCTCGTCTTTTGGCCTTCCGGCCAAGCGTCGCGGACTGTGACGGCCTGTGCGCGGCTGCTTCCGGGTAGCCCGCATGCAGGAGATCCACGACAAGGAGCTGCGGGAGTTCCTGGCGCTGCATCGGCTGTGGTTGATGAACGACCGCCGTGGCAGGCGGGCCGATCTCACGCTGCGGACCTTGCGCAACCTCGATCTCAGCGGCATGGATCTGAGCCGCGCCAAGCTGACCGGCACCCAGTTCATCAATTGCAACCTGGACCGCGCCGTGCTGGCCGACGCTGACCTGTTCGGCGTCAACCTGTCGGGCGCCTCATTCCGCCGCGCGGATTGCCACGGCGCCGACTTCCGCGGCGCCATCCTGGCGGCTGCCGACTTTACCGAGGCCAAGCTGGCGCGTTGCGACTTCCGCGACGGCACGCTGCTGGTCCACATTGCTGGCACCGTCGGGCCGGTGACGGGCCAGATGGAGATCAATCCGGACATCAGGACCCGCATGACCCGCGCCGACCTGGCCGGGGCCAAGCTGCATCATGCGGTCATCAAGCGTACCGACATGTCCGCCGCCGTGCTGCGCAACGCCGATTTGAGCAGCGCCAACCTCGCGGGCAGCTCGCTGAAGGATGCCGATCTGCGCGGGGCCAACCTGACCAACTGCAATTTGTCGCGCGTGCTGTTGAACCGCGCGGTGCTGGACGGCGCGACGCTGAACGGCGCCGTGCTGCGCGACGCCAACGTGTTCCGGGTGGATTTCAAGAAGGCGCTGCACCGCGACCTCGACCTGCGCGAGACCTTTGCCGTCGACGATTCGGAAGAGGCCGCCGCCGCCATCGTCGACCAGGTCAGGGCGCATGAGGCCTGGGTGGAAAGCTCCGGCGCCAAGGGCGAACGCGCGGATTTCTCGGGCCGCGACCTGTCCGGCGTGGATTTCTCGAACCGCGACCTCACGGGCGTCGTCTTCTCCCAGGCGCGGCTGCGGGCCGCGCGCTTTGACCGGGCGCGGCTGTCGCTCGCGAACCTGGGGCGCATCGACGCGACCGGCGGCAGCTTCTTCGGCGCCGACCTGAAGGGCGCGGACCTGACCGGCGCCATCCTGCGCCGCGTCGATTTCCGCGAGGCCGACCTGAAGGTTCAGACGGTGACCTTGCCCGACGGTACGACGCGCGACTGGCCGACCCGGCTGTCCCTGGCCCGGGTGGCGGAAGCCGACTTCACCGGCGCGCTGGTGGACCGGGTGGTGCTGGAGGGCGTCGACCTCAGCGCCATCCATGCCGATCCGGCGACGCTGGCGGCGCTGGGCGGCAAGGGCTCCGCCTAGCTCCGGCTTTCCATCATTTCCCGTCGAATCCGCCCTAGCGTCGGCCACCGAGTTGCGGCACCGTGCCGTCATGATCCTGATCGATCACATCACCGACGCGCAGAAGCGCCGCTTCGACGAGGACGGCATCCTGATCCTCGACCGGCTCATCGACGCCGCGACCGTTGAGCGGTTGCGCGCGCGCTTCGAGCCGTTGTTTCGCGGTGAGTTCGAGACCGGCCTTTATCCCGATGAATGGAACTGGCAGGAGGGGCGCGACCGCCCCGACCGCACCCGGCAGATCTGCAACGGCTGGAAGTCCGACCGGGCGGTGGCCGATGTCGTGCTCAGCGCCGGCGTGGGCAGACTGGTGGCGGAGCTGAGCGGCTGGCCCGGCGCCCGCATCTGCCAGGACAACGTGATCTGGAAGCCGGCGGGGGCCAAGGCGCTCGGCTACCACCAGGACGATTCCTACGCCAAGTGGTTCACGCCCTCGCACATGGCGACGTGCTGGATCGCGCTCGACGACACGAGTGCCGCGGGCGGCACCATCGAATATGCGCGCGGCTCGCACAAATGGGGGATATCACCGCCGATCGAGAAATTCCACGCGCCGGAGGATTACCAGAAGGAATTCCGCGCCGCGGCCGAGAAGGTCGGCAAAAAGGTGGAGATCGTCCATGTCGAGGTGCCGGCCGGCGGCTGCGCCTTTCATCACGGCGCCACTTGGCACGGCTCCGATATGAATCGCGCCGACAAGCCGCGCCGCTCTGTCGTTGCCCATTGCATCTCGTCCGAGGCGCAGTTTCACCCGACCAATATCAGCTACATCTACAACCGCTATAAGCGGCATGGCGATTTGACCATGGATGAGAGCTTTTTCCCCATCCTGTGGCGGCAGGACGGCTATCGCAGTTCCTGGCTGGATCAGCGCTGAAATACCTCGAGGGTTGCAACCTGCCATCCGGTTCGGGCGTAATGGGCTCGGACACCACTCGCCCCGGATGGAACATGGCGGTATCGCCCAATGCTGCGCTCACCCATTTCCTGAACACCGATCTCGACGCCCTGCTGCGGCCGGGGGAATCCGGCGACGGATTCCCGGAAGCGCTGGCGTTGCTGCGGCGGGCGGCGGAGCATGTCCCGGCCTATGGCGCGATGCTGAAGAATGCGGGGCTCGGGCCGGCCGACATCCACGATGCCGGCGATTTCGCCCGGCTGCCGCTGCTGACCAAGGATAATTATGTCCGCCGCTTTCCGCTGGGTGACCTGGTGGAGGGCGGCGACCTCACCGCCTGCGATTTCTTTGCCGTCTCCTCCGGATCGACCGGTGAGCCGACCTTGTGGCCGCGCGGCCTGCATCACGAATTGCCGATTGCGGTGCGGTTCGAGCAGGTGTTTCGCGACGGCTTCCAGGCGCACCGGCGCAAGACGCTGGCTGTCGTTTGTTTCGCCCTCGGCTCCTGGGTCGGCGGCATGTATACGACCGCCTGCCTGCGCTGGCTGGCGGCCAAGGGTTACCCGCTGCTGATCGTAACGCCGGGCAACAAGATGGATGAGATCCTGCGCGCGGTCCGCCGCCTGGCACCGGATTTCGAGCAGACCGTCCTGCTGGGTTATCCGCCGTTCCTGAAGGAGGCGGTCGATGCCGGACGCGCCGATGGGATCGACTGGCGCGCCTTCAACGTGCGGTTGGTGACGGCGGGCGAGGTCTTCTCGGAGACGTGGCGCGACCTGGTGTTGGAGCGGCTGGGACAGCCGGAAACGTTGAACAGCATCGCCTCGCTCTATGGCACGGCGGATGCCGGCGTGCTGGGCAACGAGACGCCGCTGTCGGTGGCGATCAGGCGATACCTCAGCGAGCGCCCCACGCTGGCGAAGAGCCTGTTCGGCGAGGAACGCCTGCCGACGCTCTGCCAGTATGATCCGACCTCGCGCTATTTCGAGACCGTGGAGGGCGGCACGCTGGCCTTCAGCGGCGACAATGGCGCCCCGCTGCTGCGCTATCACATCGCCGATGCAGGCGGAATCATCAGTTTCGATCAGATGCGCGCCAGGCTGGCCGAGCACAATTTCGATCCGCAGATGGCGGTGGCGCAGGCCGAGTTGCCGCAGGGGCGGCATCTGCCCTTCGTCTATGTGTTCGGCCGCGCCAACTTCACCGTCTCCTTCTTCGGCGCCAACATTTTCCCGGAAACGATCAGCCTGGCGCTGGAACGGCCGGCGATGAGCGGCTGGACCACCGGGAAGTTCGTCATGCAGGTGCAGGAGGGACTGGCCGAGCGGCCGCGCTTCACCGTGGCGATCGAGCTAGCCGATAAGGAGCGGCCCGATCCGACGCGCATCGATCTGGCCGAGCGTGAGATCCTGGAGACCTTGCGTCGGCACAACAGCGAGTATGCCAACTACGTCTCGGCCGAGGACCAGCGCCCGGTCGTCACCCTGTGGTCAAAGGGCCACCCCGATTATTTCCCGGTCGGCGTGAAGCACCGCTATAGCCGGCGCTAGGAACCGGCTCTGCGCTCACACCACCTGGCGCAATTCGGCCAGGAACCCGGACAGCTCGCGCGCCAATGTGCCGGACTGCCGCTTCAGCGATTCCACCGACCCGACCAGGTTGCGCGCCGAGGATTCCGTTTCATCCGTGGCGCGGCGCACTTCGCCGATATTGCCGGTGACATCCGTGGCGCCGGTGGCTGCCTGGTCGACATTCTTGGCGATTTCCATGGTGGCGGCGCTTTGTTGTTCCATGGCCGAGGCGATCGTGGTGGTCGCCTGGTTCATCTGCACGATGACGTCGCGCGTCTCGTGCATCATGGACGCGACCGACGTGACCGAGGCCTGGATGGCGTTGACCTGGGCGATGATGTCGTCGGAGGCATTGGCGGTCTGGCGCGCCAGGCTTTTCACTTCCGAGGCGACGACGGCGAAACCCTTGCCGCTCTCGCCGGCGCGCGCCGCCTCGATCGTCGCATTGAGCGCCAGCAGGTTGGTCTGGGCCGCGATCTCCTTGATCAAGGCGATCACCTCGCCGATCTTGCTGGCGGCGGCAACCAGTCCGTCGACCTCCTGGCTCGCCTTTTCCGTCTGATTGGCCACGTTCTGGGCGACTTCGGCGGAGCGATGGACTTGTCGATTGATCTCGCCGATCGATGCGCTCAGTTCATCGGTCGACGAAACGACCGTGCGCAGGCTCCCGGAGGTCTGTTCGCTGGCGGCGGCCACTGCGACGCTGCGCTCGTTGGTGGCGGTCGCGACCTGGTTCAGTGATAGCGCCGTCTGGCGCAGATCTTCCGAGGCGGAGTCCAGGCTGCGCACCACTTCGGCGGCCGTGGATTCGAACCGGGCCGTTGCGCCGCCGAATTCCTGGATCTTGCGTTCCATGGCGATGGTGGCGGTGTTGATCACCGCTGCGCCGGCGCGGAAGGCGCCATGCAGGCCGGTCTCCAGGACACGGCGGTAGTAGAGCCCGTTGGTGACCGCGGTCAGCGAGGCCTGCGCCTCGCGCACGAAGGAATCCGACCGGTCGGCGAAATCGTTGACGCTCCATAGCAGCTCGCCCAGCAGGCCGCGTTCGGTCACGTCATTGAGGCGGCTTTCGAAATTGCCCCGCTGCAATTGCAGAAGCGTGTCGTATGCCGCACGCAACCGGGCGGAGAGGCACCTCGTTCCCCACATCGCGGCCGCGAGGAGAGCCACGGCGCCCAATAACAGGACACCGGTGACGAAGGGCGATGCACCCAGCGCCAACGCGATGGTCGCCGCGGCGATCGCGCCGATGGCGGCACCCTGCGCCGTGATCTGGCTAGATGGAGAAGATAAAGCGGTCATAATCCGTGCCCCCCTTGGTCAATTTTTCCAGCAAGTGCGCGTAGGCGGCATGCATGCCGACCTTTCGGTCCGCGGCCTTTTCTTCGATCATGCGCAATTCCGCATAGAGCGGGCGGATGACGGACTCGATGGTCTCCTTTTTCGGCACGCGGCGATTGGAGTGATAGCCGATGATTTGCCCTTTGGAGTCGAACGACGGTGTCGCGTGGGCGAAGACCCAATAATGATCGCCCGAGATGGCGCGATTCAGCACATAGGCGAAAATCTCCTTGCCGCTCTCGATCCGGTCCCAAAGCAGCTTGAAGACGCAGCGCGGCATATCGGGATGACGGATGAGGCTGTGCGGCGCGCCGATCGCCTGCTTGAGGTTCAGTTGCGAAATCCCCAGGAACACGCGATTCGCGTAGGTGATGCGGCCTTTCAGATCAGTCTTGGTGACGATGACTTCGTCGGGATTGAAGTGGCGTTCTCGTCCGGTCAGGACAATATCGGTGCGCATACGCGGGTCTCGCTGGGGGTTGAGTTTTCGGAAAAGTGCCACGAGGCCTTAAAGGAAGACTTAACATTGATGACTTTTCCCGCTGCAGACCTGCCGGGATGCGGCAATATGCGCGGACCGCGGAATAATCGGAATTTGTGGAGATTTGTAGGACGCCAGTCGGCATTGCCGCCAGTGGTGTCCGGTAACTTTGGTTTCGGTTCCGAATGAGGAAGATAGCGGCCGACGCTAGTACAGCTTCGCGATCACGTCACCCCAGCGTTCACGGATTTTGTGACGGCGGATCTTCAGCGACGGGGTCAGCATCGCGTTGTCGATGGTGAAAGCCTCCGGCAGCGCCGCGAAGCGTCGGATGCGCTCGATGGGAGACAGGTTGGTGTTGACCCGGTCGATCGCCGCCGACAAGGCCTTCTGGAACTGGGGATTGTCCACCAGCGTGGCGATGTCGCCGTCGACATTGTTCTTCGCTGCCCATTCCTTGGCGAACTCGGCATCCGGCACCAGCAGCGCCACGACATGCGACTGCCGGTCGCCATGCGCCATGGCCTGGGCGATCTCCGGCTGCAGCACCAGGAAGCCTTCGATCCGCGCCGGCGACACATTGTCGCCGCCGGACAGCACGATGATGTCCTTCTTGCGGTCGGTGATCTTCAGGTAGCCGTCGCCGTCGAACTCGCCGATGTCGCCGGTATAGAGCCAGCCGTCACCGATCGCGCGTGAAGTGGCCTCCGGATCGCGCCAATAGCCCTTCATCACCGCCTCGCCGCGCACCAGGATCTCGCCGTCGTCGGCAATGCGCGCCTCCAGTCCGTCGAAGATCGGACCGACCGTGTCGATCTTGATCTTCTTCGGCCGATTGGCGCTGATCACGGGCGAGGCTTCGGTCTGGCCATAGCCTTGCAGCAGCGGCACGCCCAGCGCCAGGAAGAACACGCCGATCTCGTAGTTCAGCGCGGCGCCGCCGGAGACGAAGGCCTTCAATCGTCCGCCGAACCTCTTGCGCACCTTGCGCCGCACCAGGAGGTCGCAGACGAAGTTCAGCACCTTCTCCTTGAAGGTGAGGGTGCCCGGATGCTCGTAGTTCTTGCGGCCGAGCTTGTAGGCCAGGTCGAACATGCGGCGCTGGAACGGCTTCGCCTTCACCAGGCCGCGCTGGATGCGCTGGTGCATCGCCTCATAGAGGCGCGGCACCGCGGTCATGATGGTGGGCTTGGCCTCCGCCATGTTGTCGGTCAGCTTGTCGACGCTCTCGGCGTAATAGATCTGCGCCCCGATGGAGATGGGCAGGAACTGGCCCGCCGTGTGCTCATAGGAGTGCGACAAGGGCAGGAAAGACAGGAACACGTCGTTGCCCATGCCGACCTCGAGCAACAGGCGATAGGCGCCCTTGATGTTGCACAGGATGGAGCCGTGGGTCAGCATCACGCCCTTGGGCACGCCGCCGGTGCCAGACGTGTAGATGATGCAGCACGTCTCGTCGCGTTCCAGCGCGCCAACCCGGGAATCGATCTCCGAATCCAGCCGTGTATCGCCCATATTCAGCGCCTCTTCCCAGGCTATGACGCGCAGGGGCAACTGCTGGTGCGTGCCGAGCGGCTCCATGGCGATGACGAAGCCGAGCTCCGGCGCTTGCAGTGCCGCCGGCAGGGCGCGTCGGCCGATGTTCGGTCCGGAAATGATCAGTCCCTTGGAGCCGCTATGGGTCAGGACGTGGCGGTTATCCTCGATGGTGTTGGTGGAGAAGGCCGGCACGGTGATGGCGCCGACCGACATGATGGCGAGATCGGCGATCAGCCATTCCGGCCGGTTCTCCGCGATCAGCGCCACGCGGTCGCCCGGCTGCACGCCCAGCGCGATGAGGCCGCGCGCCAGCCCGCGCACATCCGCCGCCACCTTGCTCCAGTGGATCGAGGCGAAGGCGCCGTCCACCTTGCGCCACAGGAACGGTTTGCCGGACAGCTTCTGCGCCTGGTCGAGGAACAGGCGCGGCAGGCTGGGGACGGTGTCGTAGTTCATGCAGGTTCCTCGATGCCACGTTCGACCACGGCAAGGCCGAAGGCCTTGGCGTAGCGCACGGCGCCTTTCCTGCCGCGCAACATATCAGGGATCAGTTCCAGCGCCATGAAGTGCTCGCCCGGGAATGGGCTGCGCAAGGTCTTGGCCAGGTCGGCGGAGAAGCCGAACTTCGGATAGTACGTCGCGTGACCGAGGACGATGATGGCGCCCAGCCCTTGCGCCTTGCAGGCCGCGATGCCGGCGCGCACCAGCGCCTTGCCGATTCCCTGGCGCTGGCGGTCCGGGCGCACCGCGACCGGGGCGAGGGCGGCGGCTTCCGCCGAGGTCCCATCGTCGAACAAGAGATCCAGGCGGCTGAACAGGATATGGCCGTCGATCTCGTCGCCATCGCCCAGCGCGACCAGCGAGACCAACACGTCGCCGTCGTCGCGGAGCTGATCAACCAGCCTCGCCTCGTCCGGTTGGCCGAAAGCAAGGGTATTGACCGCGTGGATCCACGGCAGGTCGTCCGGTCGCTCGGGCCGGATCTCGCTCATGACGAGGCCATGACCATCGGGCATCGGCGGGATCGCGTCGGTGGCATGCGGTTCCCCTGGAATCAATGGGCGGGTACGCTGGATATAGGCGGTGTCCGGGTCCCTTGGCGGGACGGTGTCCCTTCCCATATAAATCAGGTCGCTCCGAATGCCAAAACCCCGAATTTTCTCAGGACTTTGTGATGACCCCGGACAACGCAACCGCAGCAAATCTGCCGACCTGGAATCTGGCCGATCTCTATGCCGGCCCCGACGCGCCGGAGGTCGAACGAGACCTTCAGGACGCCGCCGCCAAGGCTGCGGAATTCCATCGCCAGTATGAAGGCAAACTCGCGTCCCTAAGCGGGGCGGAGTTCCTGGGCGCGATCCAGGCCTATGAGAAGATTTCCGAGATCCTGGGCCGGGTCGGCAGTTATGCGCAGCTCCTCTATTCCGGCGACATGTCGAACGTCGAATACGGCCGGTTCCAGCAGAACATCAACGAGCGCAGCACCGAGATCTCGCTGCAGACCCTGTTCTTCTCGCTGGAGATCAACAAGCTCGAAGATGCCGACATCGCCGCCAAACTGAAGCATGCGCCGCTGCAGCGCTATCAGCCTTGGCTGGATGCCGTGCGGTCCTTCCGTCCGCACCAGCTCTCCGACGAGATCGAGAAGCTGCTGCATGAGAAGGACGTGGTCGGCCGCCAGGCCTGGATGCGCCTGTTCGACGAGACGATGGCGGAGCTGCGCTTCGAGGTGGGCGGCAAAAAGCTGACCAGCAACGAGGCGCTGAACCTGATGTACGAGCAGGACGGCGCCAAACGGAAAGAGGCGGCCGAGGGCCTGACCAAGGGATTCAAGGATAACCAGCGCATCTTCGCGCTGGTGACCAACACCTTGGCGAAAGAAAAGGAGATCGACGACAAGTGGCGCAAGTTCCAGCGCCCGGTCTCATCCCGCAACCTCGCCAACCAGGTCGAGGATGATGTCGTCGACGCGCTGGTCAGCGCGGTGAAGGCCAGCTATCCCAAGCTGTCGCATCGTTATTACAAGCTGAAGGCCAAGTGGCTCGGCCTGCCGAAGCTCAATTTCTGGGACCGCAACGCGCCGCTGCCGGACGACGAGGATTCGCCGATCGGCTGGAGCGATGCGCAATCGCTGGTGCTGAACGCCTATCGTGACTTTTCGCCCAAGCTGGCGGAAGTCGGCCAGACCTTCTTCGATAAGGGCTGGATCGACGTGCCGCCGCGGCCCGGCAAGGCGCCGGGCGCCTTCGCGCATCCGACGGTGCCGAGCGCGCATCCCTATCTGCTGCTGAACTATCACGGCCGCACGCGCGACGTGATGACGCTCGCCCACGAGCTGGGGCATGGCGTGCACCAGGTGCTGGCTGCCCCGCAAGGCCAGTTGCTCTGCGACACGCCGCTGACCCTGGCGGAGACGGCGTCGGTGTTCGGTGAGATGCTGACCTTCCGCGCGCTGCTGAAGCGCGAGACCGACCCGCAGGAGCGTCGCGTGCTCCTGGCCGGCAAGGTCGAGGACATGCTGAACACCGTCGTGCGCCAGGTGGCGATGCACGAATATGAGCGCCGCCTGCACGATGCGCGGCGCAAGGGCGAGTTGTCGCCTGAGGATATCTCGGCCATCTGGCTCGCTACGCAGCGCGAGGCCCTGGGCGACGGCGTCGATCTGCCGGACGGCACGGGCTACGCCATCTGGTGGGCCTATATCCCGCACTTCATCCATGTGCCGTTCTATGTCTATGCCTATGCCTTCGGCGATTGCCTGGTGAACTCGCTCTACGCGGTCTATCAGCAGGCCGAGGCGGGCTTTGCCGAGAAGTATCTCGACATGCTGCGCGCCGGCGGCACCAAGCGGCACAAGGAGCTGCTGGCGCCCTTCGGCCTGAATGCCGCCGATCCCGCCTTCTGGTCCAAGGGCCTCGGCGTCATCGCCGGCTTCATCGACGAACTGGAGAAGATGGAGTGAACTGCGTCTCGTCAACTCCCTCCCCCGAAACGGGGGAGGGCAGGAGTGGGGGCAGCAAGCGATGACTTTCAACTTTCTGAGCGACGGCTTCCCCCTCCCTGACCCTCCCACCGCCGACGCATGTCGGCATGCGCCGACGGCCCGGTGGAGGGGAATTTCACATGGCTGACGAACGCAACAGCCTGGGCGGCCGCGTGCAACGTTATGTGCGCGTGGGCCGCGCCGTGGGCGGGCTGGCGGCGCGGGTCGCCGGGCAGCGTTACCTCGGCCTCAAGATCGACCGCGCCGAACATGCGGCGGAGCTGAAGGAAGCGCTGGGCGGGCTGAAAGGCCCGTTGATGAAAGTGGCGCAGATCATGTCGACCGTGCCCGACGCGCTGCCCAAGGAATATGTGGAGGAGCTGCAGCAGCTCCAGGCCAACGCGCCGGCGATGGGCTGGCCCTTCGTGAAACGGCGCATGGCGGCGGAGCTCGGGCCCAACTGGCAGAGCAAGTTCAAGAGCTTCTCGCACGAAGCCGCGGCGGCGGCCTCGCTGGGCCAGGTGCATCGCGCCGTCGCGCACGATGGCAGCGACCTGGCCTGCAAGCTGCAATATCCCGACATGGCCTCCGCCGTCGAAGCCGATCTGCGGCAGCTCAAGATCATCTTCTCGATCTATGAGCGCTACGACCGTGCCATCCAGACGCGCGAGATCCATGGCGAGATCGCCGACCGCCTGCGCGAGGAGCTGGATTATGCGCTGGAGGCGCGGCACATGGCGCTCTATCGCCGCATGCTGGCGAAGGAGAAGCATGTCCATCTGCCGGAGCCGGTGGCGGAGCTCTCGACGAAACGCCTGCTGACCATGAGCTGGATCGAGGGCCGGCCGATCATGCAGGTGCTGGACGGCAAGCCCTCGCTCGAGCTGCGCAATAGAATCGCCTACAACATGTTCCGCGCCTGGTACGTGCCATTCTACGAGTTTGGCGTGATCCATGGCGATCCGCATCTCGGCAATTACACGGTGCGGCCGAACGGCGACGTGAATTTGCTGGATTTCGGCTGCGTGCGCATCTTCGAGCCGCACTTCGTGAAGGGCGTCATCGATCTCTATTACGCGCTGCTCAACGACGACCGCGACCTCGCCGTCTCGGCCTATGAGAGCTGGGGCTTCAAGGGCCTGTCGCGCGAAGTGATCGACGTGCTGAACCGCTGGGCCCATTTCGTCTATGGCCCTTTGCTCGAGGATAAGGAGCGCAAGATCCAGGATTCCGCCAGCGGCATCTATGGCCGCGAAGTGGCGGAAGGCGTGCATGCGGAGCTGCGCCGCCTCGGTCCCGTCGCGCCGCCCAAGGAATTCGTCTTCATGGACCGTGCGGCCATCGGCCTCGGCTCGGTCTTCATGCATCTGAAGGCCGAGATCAACTGGTACCGCCTGTTCCACGAACTGATCACCGGCTTCGATGTGAAGGCGCTGGACAAGAGACAGAAGACGGCGCTGAAGGATGCCGGCCTGAAACGCACCAACTGACGGCTCACTATGGGGAGAAACATGGCACTCACGTTCTATTACGGCTCCGGCTCACCCTTCGCCTGGAAGGTCTGGCTGACCCTGGAGCACAAGGGCATCCCGCACGAGGCGAAGCGCCTGTCCTTCGACAAGGAAGAGACGCGCAGCCCGGAGTTCCTGAAGGTCAATCCGCGCGCCCAGGTGCCGGCGATCCTGCATGACGGCTTTGCCCTCGCGCAGTCGAATGCCATCTGCGAGTACCTGGAGGAGCGCTTCCCGGAAAAGCCGCTGATGCCGAAGGACGCGCAGACCCGCGGCACCATCCGGCGCATGATCGGCGAGGCGGACGACAAGCTCTACAAGGCCAGCAGTCATCTGATGGATCTGGCGCTCTACGCCTCGAACGAGCCGGATATGAAGGCGATCGACGAGGCGAAGGAAAAGCTGAACGAAGAGCTGGCCATCTGGGAAGGCTACTTGAAGGCGGATTATTTCGCCGGCGGCGCGCTCAGCCTCGCTGACTTCGCGATCTATCCGTATATGCGCATGCCTGTCCGCGTCGAGGAGCGCGCCCCCGGCCTCGGCCTCAAGCGCAGCGAACTGCCGGCCAAGGTCGGTGCCTGGCTCGCCCGCATCGAGGCGCTGCCGTACTACGCCAAGACCATCCCGCCGCACTGGAAGGGGTAGGCGTAATCAGTCGCGGTGATTGGCTAATCGGGCCAGCCTATGGGGCCGGCCCAAAAGGGCTCGTGCGAAGTTGCTTTGCCTTGTTCGCATCTGCGAAACTGTGCATTATGCCGCGCCGTTGGGAGGCGCGGCAGTCGCCGCCGAATCGGGCTGACGGCGCTTCTCGCGCGATTGGCCCGGGTTTCAGGGGAAGAGCATGAAGATTGGCGTGGTCAAGGAGCGGCGCCCGCATGAGCGGCGCTGCGCAGTATCTCCCGACAGCGTTAAGAAATACGTCTCACTGGGCGCCGAGGTGCTGATCGAGAGCGGCGCCGGCGCCGGCAGTTCCGTACCTGACGCGGCTTTCGAGGCCGCGGGGGCCAAGATCGTGCCGGATGCGCGCGCCGCCCTCTCCGATGCCGACGTGGTGCTGAAGGTGCAGCGGCCTATGACCGCCGCCGAAGGCGCCGACGAATTGGGCCTGATGAAGCGCGGCGCGCTGCTGGCGGCGATCCTCAATCCCTACGGCGCCAAGGACGCGATCGCCAGCTATGCACAGGCCGGCATCGTCGCCTGCGCCATGGAACTGGTGCCGCGCATCACCCGCGCGCAATCGATGGACGTGCTCTCCTCGCAATCGAACCTCGCCGGCTACAAGGCAGTGCTGGATGCGGCGGCGGAATATGGCCGCGCCTTCCCGATGATGATGACCGCC
>DASZQC010000368.1:0-3004 GCA_035549815.1 Dongiaceae bacterium | reverse complement strand
GAACGCGCCCGCACCGCGGAAGGCAAGCTTCAGGTGGAGCTTGCGGCCTTGTCCTATCAGCGTTCGCGCCTGGTCAAGTCCTGGACCCACCTGGAGCGGCAGCGCGGCGGCTTCGGCTTCATCGGCGGCCCGGGTGAATCCCAAATCGAAATCGACCGCCGCTTGATCGACGAGCGCATCGTGCGCATCAAGCGCGACCTGGAAGATGTGAAGCGCACCCGCGCCTTGCATCGCCGCGCGCGCAAACGCGTGCCTTATCCGGTGGTGGCGCTGGTCGGCTACACCAACGCCGGCAAATCGACCTTGTTCAATCGCCTGACCAAGGCGGATGTGATGGCGAAGGATCTGCTGTTCGCCACGCTCGACCCGACCATGCGCCGGGTGCATCTGCAGGGCGGGCGCGAGATCATCCTGTCCGACACCGTCGGCTTCATCTCCGACCTGCCGACCGAATTGGTCGCCGCCTTCCGCGCCACGCTGGAAGAGGTGCTGGAGGCGGATTTGATCCTCCATGTCCGCGACATCGCCCACCCGGAGACCGAGGCGCAGAAGGCCGACGTGGAAGCCGTGCTGCATGGCCTGGGCCTGGACGTCGAGATGGTCGACGGCATGATCGAGGTGCTGAACAAGCTCGACGCGCTGCCGGCCGAAGAGGTTGCCCAGATCGAAGACCAGGCGCGGCGCGATCCGCGCATCATTGCCGTTTCCGCGCTGACCGGCGTGGGATGCGATCGCCTGTTGCAGGAGATCGAGCAGCGCCTGGCGCGCAACCGCCAGGTCGCGACCTATCACCTGGGCCATGATCGCGGCGGCGACATCGCCTGGCTCTATCAGCATGGCGAGGTGCTGGAACGGCACGACGACGAGGACGGCGCCAACCTGACCGTTCGCCTGTCGCCGGACGACCGGAACCGTTTCGAGCAGGGCCGCGGCCGATCGGGTACCGTGCATTGATGAGTTCCGCCCGATGACCCGCGTGAACATCGAAAAAGTCGCCGCCCTTATTGCCGAGGTGGCTGCGCGCGAGATCCAGCCACGCTTCCGCAACTTGCTCGCCCACGAGATGCGCGAGAAAAGCCCCGGCGACGTTGTCACCGTGGCCGACGAGCAGGCCGAGCTGGCGCTGACCCCGCTGCTGATGGACCAGGTGCCGGGTTCCATCGTTATCGGCGAGGAGGCGGCGGCCAAGGACCCGAACATCCTGAAAAAGATGATTTCCGGGCAGCTCTACTGGGTGGTCGATCCCGTGGACGGCACCGCCAATTTCGCCGAGGGCAAGTCGGACTTCTGCTCCATGGTGGCGCTGGTGCGCGGCGATGAGCTGCTGGCGAGCTGGATTCATCTCCCCGTCACCGGCGAGACCGCCATGGCCGAGCACGGCGGCGGGGCCAGCTTTGCCGGGCGCAAGCTGCCGAAGCTGGCGCGGACGACCGAGACGCCGGCAGGCGTGGTCGGCGTCGGCAAGCTCAGCAAGCCCGAGCTGCATCCGCGCGCCGAGGCGCTGCGCCGCCAGATCCGTCAGGTAAAGAGCCTGCGCTGCGCCGGCCTCGATTACCTGCGCCTGGCGCAGGGTGCCATGGATTTCACCCTATTCGGCCGCGCCTGGCCGTGGGACCACGCGCCCGGCGCGCTGCTGGTGCGCGAAGTGGGCGGCGTGGTCGGCGATCCGGATGGGGCCGGCTATCGGCCCAGCATCGCGACCGCCGCGCCGGGCGTGCTCGCGGCGCGCAATGAAGAGATCTGGCGGCAGCTCCTGAAACATCTGGAGCCGGCGCGGTAGCCATAGACCAGGATTTGATAAGGGGAGGGATCGATGAAGACGGCGTTTCTCGGTTTGGGCGTGATGGGCTTTCCCATGGCCGGCCACCTGCGCAAGAACGGCCACGAGGTGACGGTCTATAACCGCACCAAGGCCAAGGCGGACAAGTGGGCGGAGACCCATGGCGGCAAGGCCGCCGCGACGCCGGCCGACGCGGCCAAGGGCGCCGAGATCGTCTTCTGCTGCGTCGGCAATGATGACGACCTGCGCAGCGTCGTCCTGGGCGATAAAGGCGCCTTCGCGGGCATGGCCAAGGGCACGATCTTCGTCGACCACACGACCGCCTCCGCCAACGTCGCGCGCGAGCTGGGCGAGGTGGCGAAGGGGAAGGGGTTGCACTTCCTGGATGCGCCGGTTTCCGGCGGCCAGGCGGGCGCCGAGAACGGCAAGCTGACGGTCATGGTCGGCGGCGACCCGGCGGATTTCGACAAGGCCAAGCCGGTGATCGATTCCTACGCCCGCGCCTGCGTCCTGTTGGGCGCGGTGGGCAGCGGCCAGCTCGCCAAGATGGTGAACCAGATCTGCATCGCGGGCCTGGTCCAGGGCCTGGCGGAGGGCATGAATTTCGCCGTGAAGGCCGGCCTCGACCCGGCCAAGCTGGTCGAGACCATCTCGAAAGGGGCGGCGCAATCCTGGCAGATGGAGAACCGCGCGCTCACGATGGTTCAAGACAAGTTCGAGTTTGGCTTTGCGGTCGACTGGATGCGCAAGGACCTCGGCATCTGCCTCGACGAGGCCAAGCGCAACGGCGCGCGCCTGCCGGTCACGGCCCTGGTCGACCAGTTCTACGCCCAGGTCCAGCAGCGCGGCGGCAAGCGTTGGGACACATCCAGCCTCATCCATCTGTTGGCGCATCCGTAAACTGCAAGATCGCCATATAAAGCGCTAATTATAAAAGATTGGTGCGACGCAGCGGTTTGATGTTTGACTATTGCATGCGGCATGCATATATTGACTTACCATTTCTGGGGAGGTCGATATGGCATGGGATCTGGCGGGCGTTGCGATCGATAGCGCGGGCGTGGTCGGCGGCACCGAATTGACGGCCGGCGCGCTGCGCCGGTTCAGCAACCTTGGCACGTTGACCCAGCGCGACCATGGCGATGTGGTCGCCCCGGTGCATGACAGCCGGCGCGACCCCGCCAGCGGACTGGTCGGCCATGCCGAGGTGGTGGCGGCGACGCA
>DASZQC010000367.1:0-15804 GCA_035549815.1 Dongiaceae bacterium | reverse complement strand
TGAACGGGTGCGCCAGCCCGTGCGACGGAGGGGTGGATCCCGGCGCAAGGCGGGATGACGAATGAGAATGAGGCTATCGATGAACCGTCGCCACATCCTTCTCGGTTCGGTTATCCTGGCTGCCGTCATCCTAGGCGGGGCTTGGCTCATTGTGCAGCGTGCGCCACTTACGCAGGAAGCGCGTGAGCGTAAATGCATCGAGGACCAGCGCAGAGTTCTCATCGCTGCTTATATTAAATTGAAGGAAGGGGTCACCTGGGAAGAGTTCGAAGCGGAAATGCTCGCATACTGCAACTGCTTCGCACGCGAAGCCAATCGGCAACTGACCCCTCAGGAACTTGCCGCGATCGATCGGCGGCAAAGCACGCCGGCGATTGATGCAAAGCTCGTCGCCATCATGGCTCAATGCAGTCCCAAGATACGTGAGCTAACGCGCCGGATGAACGACACCGACTAGATGGGATAAGGGCGAACGTCGAACAATGAATCTCCGCCACATCCTCATCGGCGCGATCGTCCTGGCGACCCTCATCCTCGGCGGGTTGTGGCTGTTCCTGCGGCATGAGCCGGCGCAGGTGCCGTTGAACGCCTTCCAGCAAAGCTGCATGCAGGGCCAGCGCCAGGGCACCTTGCCGCTCGACGCGGAGAGCGAGCGGAAGGCGCTCGCTTATTGCGACTGCGTGGCGGAAGAGGTGGCCAAGCGCCTCGGCCCGCAGGAGCTGGCCGATCTCGGCCTCGGCCAGGCGAAGCCCGAAACGGCCGGCAAGCTCGACCTCGCCATCGCTTTCTGCCGCGACCGGACGCGCTAAAAGGTCAAGGTCTCGACGACGGCGTAACCGGCTTGCGTCAGCGCGCGGCGCAACGCATCGCCGGCCGGCGCAGTGGTGAGCGCCAAGTCAGCACCGTGCGCGCTCGCACTCTCTTTCGGCAGCACGTCCAGCACCCGCCGCGCGACGGCGGCGCCGGAATCGATCCAGGTAACGCCTGCGGGACTCACCGCTTCCAACTCGGCGCGCAGCAGCGGGAAATGCGTGCAGGCCAGCACGATCACGTCAGGCTGCTGTGCCGGCGGCGGATCGAAGAAGGCGCCGAGGATGCGCTTGAGTTGTGCGCTGTCCGGCGCATGGCCCAGCAATTTCGCCTCCGCCATGGCCACCAGCTCCGCCGAGCCCAGTTTCACCACGCGACAATCGGCGGCGAATTTCCGGATCAAATCGTCGGTGTAGGGCCGGTCGATGGTCGCCGGCGTCGCCAGCACGCCGATGATCTTGCGCCGGCTCATCTGCGCGGCGGGCTTGACGGCGGGCACCACGCCGACCACGGGAATCGATGTCGCGGCGCGCAGTTCCGGCAGGCAGATGGTGCTGATCGTGTTGCAGGCTGTGACGATCAAGTCCGGCTGCACGCGCGCGATCGCCGCGCGCATCACCTTCAGGAAATGCGCCAGCAAATCGGCGTCCGGCTTGGTGCCGTAGGGAAAGAAGGCGTTGTCGCAGAGATAGATCTGGCGCGCCTGCGGCAGCGCCTTGCGAATCTCCGCGACGATGGTGAGGCCGCCCAGGCCGGAATCGGCCGCCAGGATGGTCGCTCCCATCGTCGGCAGATTACTCAGCCGCCAATCCCTTGGGCGAGGCGAGCGCCTTGCGGATCAGCTCGGCCGTTTCCTTGGTGCCGTAGAGCTGGATGAAGGAGCCGAAGCGCGGCCCCTGGTCCTGGCCCAGCAGCACCTCGTACAGCGCCTTGAACCAGGCGCGCAGCTCCGGGAACGGATGGCGCTTGCCGATCTCGTAGACCTCGGTCTGCAACGCCTCGGCGTCGGCGCCCGCCGGCACCTTGTCGAGATATGCGAGCAATTCGTTGAGCGCGGCGCGCTCAACGTCATTCGGCGCGCGGAACTTCTTCGCCGGCTTCACGAAGTCGCGGTAGTAGTTGATGGCGTAGCCGACCAGCTTGTCCAGGAAGGGTGCCGTCTGCGGCGTCGCTTCCGGCTTGTAGCGGGTGATGAAGCCCCAGAGCTGCGACTTCTCTTCCGCGTTCGCCACGCTCGCCAGATTGAGCAGGATGCCGTAGCTCAGATCCGAATGGACCTCCGGCGGCTGGCCGTTATGGATGTGCCAGGCCGGGTTCTCCAGCCGCTGCGCCTCGGCTTCGGCCGGGAACTTGCCGACGAAGGTCAGGTAATCGTCGACCGCGCGCGGGATGACGTCGAAATACAGCCGCTTCGCCGCGCGCGGCTTCTGGAACATGAACAGAGCCAGGCTCTCGGGCGGCGCATAGGTCAGCCATTCCTCGACGCTGAGGCCGTTGCCCTTGGACTTGGAGATCTTCTGGCCCTTCTCGTCCAGGAACAGCTCGTAATTGAAGCCTTCCGGCGGCGGTGAGCCCAGGATGCGGCAGATCTTGCCCGCCAGCTCGACCGAGGGGATCAGATCCTTGCCCGACATCTCATAATCGACGCCGAGCGCGCGCCACCGCATGCCCCAATCCGGCTTCCATTGCAGCTTGCAGCGGCCGCCGGTGACCGGCGTCTCGACCAGCGATCCGTCCTCGTCCTGATAGACGATGGTGCCCGCCGCGGCATCGTGCTTCACCACCGGCACCTGCAGCACGCGCCCGGTCTTGGCGCAGACCGGCAGGAAGGGTGAATAGGTCGAAGCCCGCTCCTCGCGCAAGGACGGCAGCATCACGTCCATGATGGCGTCGTAATGCTGCAGCACTTCCAGGAGCGCCTTGTCGAAGCGGCCCGACATGTACCAGTCGGTTGAGGACTGGAACTCGTATTCGAAGCCGAAGGAATCGAGGAAGCCGCGCAGCATCGCGTTGTTGTGGTGGCCGAAGCTCTCGTGCGTGCCGAACGGGTCCGGCACCTTGGTGAGCGGCTTGCCCAGGTGCTGGGCCAGCATCTCCTGGTTCGGCACGTTGGTCGGCACCTTGCGCAACCCGTCCATGTCGTCGGAGAAGGCGAACAGGCGCGTCGGGATGTCGGACAGGCGCTGGAAGGCGCGCCGCACCATGGTGGTGCGCACCACCTCGCCGAAGGTGCCGATATGCGGCAGGCCGGACGGGCCATAGCCGGTCTCGAACAGCACATAGCCTTTGGCCGGCGGCGCCTTCTCGTAGCGCGCCACCAGCTTGCGCGCTTCCTCGAAGGGCCAGGCCCGCGCGGCCTGTGCGTATTGCCGTTCCGAACTCATGAAATCCTCGAAAACATCGCTAGAACCGGCCCGAACCTAGTGACTGACCCGGCAGGGGGCAAGCAGGATTGCAGGGAAACCCGGCGGAATGACGGCGATTTTAGGCCCGAACTCGCCGGGCGCCCCTGATTCCGCCGCTGATTCTAAAGGCGGCCGATTTCCGCGATCAGCGGTAGATGGTCGGACCCGAACGGCCGCCCCAGCCGCGCCCGGCGCAGGGTCAGCCGCCCGCGCACCCAGACATGGTCCAGCGGCAGGCGGATGGGGTGCGGCAGCCAGACCGGCCAGGACGGGCGCAGGCCCCGGTCATTGGTAATGCCGGCCGCCTGCTCCAGCGCCCGCAGCGGGTGCGACCAGCCGGCGGCGTTGCAATCGCCGATGACGATCAGGTCGTTTTCGGCGGCGCGGCACATCGCCGCGACCGCCGCGAACTCGCCGGGCACCCGATATGCCCGCGACAGGCGCAGCGGATTGGTCGGGTGGATCGCCACCAGCGAAACCGGCATGCCCGCCACGTCGAGATCCGCGGCCAGGTGGCGCGGCGGCGCCTCCTCGCCGAAACCCCGGCTGCGCTCGCGCAAAGGAAAGCGCGACAGGATGGTGATCCCGTACAGGCCTTCCGGCACGCAGGTGTCGAGCGCGTGCGGCAGACGCGCCTCCAATGCCCGGAACGCCGCGCGCGCGCCCGGCGTCGTCTCGCACAGCACCACGACATCCGCCGCGATGGCGGCGATCGCCGCCACCCCGCGGGCGTAGTCGGTGTTCTCGTGCAGCAGATTGGCGAAGACGATGCGCAGAAGCGGTGCGGCCTCTACATCCTCGCCGGGCTTCTTCCGGAACAGGCGCCGGGTCCAATAGGCGACTACCGCCGCGCAAATCGCGAACGCCACCCACTCGCGCAGCCACAAGGCCGGCAGCGCGCCGAGCAGCGCCAGCCACCAGAGCTGCAAGCCCCAATGTTGCGGCATGCCGAGGATGGGATGTCGCGGAAACGTGATCGCCAGGGCGCTCGCCGCCAGCAGGAAGGCGCTCAGCGCGCAGGTCAGCAGAAAAAGAAGGGTGGTCATCGACGGTTTGGAACCCCGGAACGTGCGTGCCGGCCGGTTCTAGCCCGGCTCCCGCCGATCCGCCAGCAGGGTGATGTGGAACGCTCTCCTACCGCTGCCCTCGACGCTCGTGATCACGCTCCGGTTGTGCCGATTCGCGATAGCGGGATAAGCTGCCCGGATAGTTCCCTTGGGGGCATGCCACCGCACCGATGACGCCGGAGCAATTCATCGCCAAATGGAAGTCGGCGACGCTGAAAGAGCGTTCGGCGGCGCAGACCCATTTCAACGACCTCTGCGACATGCTGGGAGTCGAGACTCCGGCCGCGGCCGACCCTGACGGCACATGGTACTGCTTCGAGCGCGGCGCCAAGAAGACGACCGGCAGCAAGGGTTGGGCCGACGTCTGGAAGCGCGACCATTTCGGCTGGGAATACAAGAGCAAGGGCAAGGACCTGGACGCCGCCTACGCCCAGCTCCAGCAATATGCCGTGGCGCTGGAGAACCCGCCGCTGCTCATCGTCTGCGATCTCGAGCATTTCCGCATCCACACCAACTGGACCAACACGGTCTCCGTGGTGCACGAGATCGCGCTGGAAGAGCTGACCGACGCCGGCCTGCGCGCCAAGCTCAAATACGCCTTTACCGATCCCGACCGGCTGAAGCCGGACAAAACCCGCGACGCGCTGACCAAGGAGCAGGCCGACCGCTTCGCCAAGCTGGCCCAGACCCTGCGCGAGCGCGGCTTCGCGCCGCAGATGGTGGCGCATTTCATCAATCGCCTGGTCTTCTGCATGTTCGCGGAGGATGTCGATTTGCTGCCCAACCGGCATTTCGCCAAGGCGCTGCAGCACTGCTTCTCCAATCCGGGCGATTTCCAGGAGATCTGCGCCCAGCTCTTTGCCGCCATGAAGGACGGCGGCCGCATCGGCCTCGACAAGATCGACTGGTTCAACGGCGGCCTGTTCGACGACGACACCGTGCTGGCGCTGACTCGCTCCGACATCGGCGTGGTGCTGGCGGCGGCGCAGACCAACTGGGCCGATGTCGACCCCTCGATCTTCGGCACACTTTTCGAGCGCGGCCTGGACCCCGCCAACCGGGTGCAGCTCGGCGCGCATTACACCGACCGCGACAAGATCATGCTGATCGTCGAGCCGGTGGTGCTGCGCCCCTGGCGCGCCGAGTGGGAGGCGGCCAGGGCGAAGATCGAATCCGAAGCGAAAAAGGGCAAACCGGCCAACCTTGCCAAGGCGCAGAAGCTGCTGGACGATTTCACCGACCGCCTCGCGCGGCTGCGCATTCTCGACCCGGCCTGCGGCTCCGGCAACTTCCTCTACCTCGCGCTGCTGGCGCTGAAGGACCTGGAGCACCAGGCGAATTTGCAGGCCGAGCAGCTCGGCCTCAAGCGCCACGACCCCAAGGTCGGGCCGCAGGTGGTGAAGGGGATCGAGATCAACGAATACGCGGCGGAACTCGCCCGCGTCACCATCTGGATCGGCGAGATCCAGTGGATGAAGCGCCACGGCTTCGACGTCGCCCGCAACCCGATCCTGAAACCGCTGGACACCATCGAGAACCGCGACGCCCTGCTCGCCGACAACGGCATGAAGGAAGCGGAATGGCCGAAGGCGGACTACATCGTCGGGAATCCGCCGTTCCTGGGTGATAAGTTGATGATTGGGGGTTTGGGCGAATCCTACACGGTAACCCTCAGGCGCATGTATTCCGGTGAGGTAAGCGGTGGCGCTGATTTGGTGGCTTTCTGGTTCAATAAGGCGGGAAGACAACTCAGGGAGGGTTTGGCCGGGCGCGTTGGGCTGGTCGCGACAAAGCAGATGCGCGGCGGGGCCAGTCGAGAGGTTCTTGAGAACGCAACAACGGGATTTCCAATATTTGAGGCTTGGTCGGATCAACCCTGGGTGCTTGATGGAGCTGCAGTACGTGTTTGCCTTGTGTGTTTTGGTGCCGCACTCAGCGACGAAGGCGCTCGTCTGGATGGTCACAAAGTTCAGAGAATTCTCTCCGATCTAAACGCTGATTCCGTTGACGTTGTTCAAGCCGATACACTCGACGAGAATTCAGACGTCACTTTCATTGGCACACAAAAGAACGGCCCATTTGATATTGATGGCAGCTTAGCGCGAGAGTGGCTTCAAGCGCCTGCCAATCCGAATGGTAGAAGAAATTCGGATGTGGTTAGGCCGTGGGCAAATGGCATGGATGTTACCAGGCGCTCGTCCGATACTTGGATCGTCGACTTCGGACCTGATATGGCGGAACAGCAGGCAGCCTTTTACGAAGCACCCTTTCGGCATGTCCTGCTCAATGTGAAGCCACTTCGTGATGGGTTACGGCGAGACGGACATCGAAAGTACTGGTGGCGACATGGTGAAGCGCGACCCGGGATGAGGCGCGCGCTGATGAAGCTATCTCGTTACATTATCACTCCTCGCGTAGCTAAGCACCGCACCTTCATTTGGATGCCAAATGAGGTTGTGCCGGATTCCCGGTTGGTGGTGATCGCGAAGGACGATGACGTGACGTTTGGCATTCTGCACAGCCGTTCCCATGAGGTCTGGTCGCTTCGGCTGGGCAATTGGCACGGAATCGGCAATGATCCTCAGTATACGCCTTCGAGAGGCTTCGAGACCTTCCCCTTCCCCGAAGGCCTGACACCCAACATCCCGGCAAAGGACTATGCCAACGATCCGCGCGCTAAGAAGATTGCGGCGGCAGCGGCGCGGCTGAACGAGTTGCGCGAGGCGTGGCTCAATCCGCCGGACTTGGTGAGGCGCGAGCCCGAAGTGGTGCCGGGCTATCCCGACCGCATCCTGCCCAAGGACGCCAAGGCGGCGAAGATCCTGGCCAAGCGCACCTTGACCAATCTCTACAACGAGCGGCCCGCCTGGCTCGACCACGCGCACAAGGACCTGGATGCGGCGGTCGCCGCTGCCTATGGCTGGCCGGCCGATCTCAGCGACGAGGAAATCCTGAAACGCCTGTTCGACCTTAACCAGGAGCGGGCGAAGGCGCAGGGCGGGTCTAAGGAGCGGAAGTTGAAAGGCAAAGCCGAAGACGACTGATGCCCAATTTCAGCGATTACATTATTTTTGTCGATGAGAGTGGTGACCATAGCCTCAGCGTCATCGATCGAGACTACCCGGTCTTCGTCTTGAACTTCTGCATATTTCGTAAGGATCACTACGCTCAAGCGCTTTGTCGCCGGGTGCAGGATTTCAAGTTTCGCCATTTCGGACATGATCACGTCATCCTGCACGAGCATGCCATTCGAAAGCAGCTTCGGCCCTTTGTGTTCCTGAAAGCGGAGGAAAAGCGGGCGGAATTTGTCGATCAGCTCACTGCGATTATTGCGGATACCGAGTTTGTTCTGGTGTCCGCCATCATCGACAAGCGCGCTCTGGCAAGGCGCTATGTGGACCCCGGCAGCCCCTACGACATCGCGCTATTGTTCTGCATGGAGCGGGCCCACGCTTTCCTCAGGGGAGTAGGGCAGGAACATCTGATGACCCACATCGTCGTGGAATGCCGGGGAGCCAAGGAAGACGCCGCACTGGAATTGCAGTTCAGGCGCATCTGTGCTGGCGCAAATCTCCAAGGAAAGATGAACGGGTTCGATATCGTGTTCGCAGACAAGAAGGCGAATCTGCCGGGTTTGCAGATTGCAGACCTGACAGCTCGGCCGATTGGCCGACATGTCATCAATCCAGCTCAGCCAAATCGTGCCTTCGACGTGTTGCAGACAAAATTCAGGAGAAATGCGGCTGGAAAGATCGAAGGCTGGGGAATGAAGATTTTCCCCTAGAAAAGCGAAAGGCCCCGACAT
Organism: Dongiaceae bacterium; assembly: GCA_035549815.1. Lineage (GTDB taxonomy): Bacteria > Pseudomonadota > Alphaproteobacteria > Dongiales > Dongiaceae > Dongia_A. The sequence continues at coordinate 7,717 of DASZQC010000367.1, read as the reverse complement.
ATGCCGAGGCCAGCCGCCGACCAGGAACAGCCCCTAGTCCATTTGTAACACCAAAATGGTGTCGCCCGAGTCGGGTGTCAATATCTGTATTTGTCTAAGCGTAACGTATTGGAAACGTTAAGCGTAGTACCGCCCGAACCGGTTCTCCAGGAAGGCCGGCAATTCGCACATCTCCTGGCGGATGAAGCCGCGCTGGGGCAGCTTGCCGGCGAAGAACAGATCGACCATGGCGGTGATGCCGGCGGCGGTGGTGATCTGGATGGCGCTCATCAGCTTGCCGTCGATTTCCCCCCCGACTTTCTGGGCGTAGATCTTCTTGGCGTAGCTCTCCTGCGTCAGGCGGCCTTCGCGCATGCCGGTGACGACGACGAAGATCAGCACCACGTCCTGGTGGGTGATCGGCACCGAGCTTTCCAGGATGTCCTTCAGCAGGTCGCGCCGCTCTTTGAGGCGCAGATCCTCCAGCAGCATCTTCATGATGTCGCGATGGCCGGGATAGCGCACGGTCTTGTAATTCAGGCTCTCGACCTTGCCGTCCAAGGTCTCGCACAGGGTGCCGAGGCCGCCGGAGGTGTTGAAGCATTCGTAGTCGATGCCATCCAATGAGAAATGCTCGAGCCCTTCCAGCGGCATCACCTCGGTCAGCTTGCTTTCGTGGATCGCCTCGCACGGGTTGCAATATTCGTTGATCAGGCCGTCGGTCGACCAGGTGAGATTGTATTTGAGCGCGTTGGCGGGAAATTCCGGCAGCGCGCCGACCCGCATATGCACCTCGCGCAAGCTGTCGAAGCGTTGCGCCAGGTGATGGGCGACGATGGAGATGAAGCCCGGCGCCAGGCCGCATTGCGGGGCAAAGGCGACGGGCGAGTTCTTCGACACCTCGCGCACCGCCCGCGTCGTCTCCACATCCTCGGTCAGGTCGAAATAATGCGCGCCCACTTCGGCGCAGACCTGGGCGACGCCCGGATTGAGGAAGAAGGGCAAAGCGGAGATGATCGCGTCCTGGCCCTTGGCGACCTGGGTCAGGGCCTTCGGGTCGGCCACGTCCACCTGGCGGGTCACGGCCTTGGCTCCAGCCGCCCCGGTTCCGGCGGCCTGTGACAGAAAGGCCGCGTTGCTGTCGGCGAGCGTGATCTCGTAGCCGCCGCTGGCATGGAGCAGGTCGACAATGGCGCCGCCGATCTTGCCGGCGCCGAGAACCAGGATCTTCCGTTTCATCTTTGCTCCTTGGAAACGCAGGAAAGGCCGCAGGCGAGTTCAGTTTCGCCGGGTTTCCAGGCTGCGCCGGCATCGTGGCGCCGCCATGGCGGTCTCGTGACCTTAGACTTGAGCAGGGCTTGCCTTAAGCCTGCGAAAGGTGGAAAAGCGAACCACGGGCCGGCGAATCGACGGGGTTACATGGCAAAGCGCAATCTGGACGACACTGACCGGCGTCTGATCTCGTTGTTGCGCGCCAATGCCCGTATGCCCACCGCCGCCTTGGGCCGCCATCTGGGCCTCAGCCGCAGCGCCGTGCAGGAGCGGTTGAAACGCCTGGAGCGCGACGGCGTCATCACCGGCTACACCATCGTGCTGGGCGAGACCACGGAACATCCCGGCGTCTCCGCCCATGTGCTCCTGACCCTGGACCCCAAGTTCCAGGACCGCGCCATGGCCTCGCTCAAGGGCCTGCCGGAGGTGTCGAGCTGCTACACGGTCAGCGGCGTCTATGACGCCGTCGCCCTGGTCCGCGCCTCCACCGCCTCGCACCTGGACGAGGTGCTGACCCGCATCGGCCGCCTGCCGGGCATCACCCGGACCACGTCGGCGATCCTGCTGTCGACGATGTTCGAGCGCGGCTGACGCCGCCGCCGCGCATGCGGGAGTCGCCGCAGGGGTTCGGTTGACGTTTTCTTAACGCCGACGGCGCGAGAGTCCGGGATCACCTAATCCGGGCCGTATCGAGATGAACTGGTCGCGCATCAGGCAGGCATTGCTGGGTCCGGCCCAGGGCTGGCGCTGGCCGCTCTATACGACCCTCATCCTGTATATCGTCTTTTATTGCGCGATCCAGCTCACCCTGGGCCAGAGCTTCATCGGCGCCGCGATCCTGCTCGATCTCGGCGTCGACCTGCTGCTCGCCTTCCTGGTGTTCGCGATGGCGCGGTTTGTGTGGCCGTTCCTGCTGTTCATCGTCCTCTATTTCGCCCTGGTCTATGGCGGCAGCACCCTGGTGATCCTGATGCTCGGCCGGCCGCTGCTGCCGGAGGAGATCCATAACCTGCGTGCCCTGGTCATGATCCTGGGGCCGCTGGGCTGGCTCGGCATCGCATTGCCTCTTGCCATCTTCGCCGGATCGTTCCTGCTGAATTTGCGCCTGGCGGGAGCGCGGGCGCGGCTGGCGGCGGCCGGCGCGCTGGCGATCGGCTGCGGCATCGTGTTCGCGCCGATGTCCGCGGTGAATGCGCTCGACCGCGTCGTCGGCAACGCGCCGTGGAGCAAGGTGCAGAACTTCTATCTACGCGGCGGCACCGTCAACCTGCTGCAGGAGACCATGCGGCTCTTCGCGCAGGACACGTCGCCGCCCACGGAGCAAGAGGTCGCGGCGGCGGTCGCGCGCCTTCGCGCCGCGGCCGGCGATGCGCGCGAGATCGTGCCCATCGGCCATCGGCGCAATGTCCATATGCTGCTGCTGGAGAGCTTCTGGGATCCGGCCGTGTTGAGCGCGGCGAAGTTCAGCGAGCCGCCGATGGATCCGCGCTTTCTCGAGTTGTGGCGGCACACTGGTTACACCCAGGCGCTGAGCCCCGCTTTCGGCGGCCAGACCGCCAATGCCGAATTCGAGATCCTGTGCGGCTTTCCCGTCGACCAGCACGCCGCCAATTTCGAATATGGCGTGAAGAACGCGGTGCCCTGCCTGCCGGGTTTGTTGCGCGCCCACGGCTACCGCAGCGTTGCCGCGCATCCCAACGAGGCCAGCTTCTGGAACCGCGCCAACGTCTATCGGCGCATCGGCTTCGAGACCTTCTGGAGCGCGGAGACGCTGGAATTCGCCGCGGAGGAGAAGCGGAACTTCATGACCGACCTGCATCTGTTCCAGCAGGCGCGCGATCGCCTGACGGCCACGGCGGACGGCAGGCCGGTGTTCAATTTCCTGCTGACCATCGAAGGCCATTGGGACTACGCGACGCACCCGGGCCGGCAGAGCGGCATCGTTTCGCAGTCGCAGATCCCCGATGTCGGCCACTTCGCCAACGTCATGCACTTCAAGTCGCGCGATTTGATGGACATCATCGAGACGCTGCGCCGCGACGATCCGGATGCGCTGATCGTCGCCTTCGGCGATCACCTGCCGATCCTGGGCAAGGGATTCGAGGCGTATGCCGAATCAGGCCTGCTGCCGGCGACCTATGACGAGTTCACCAAGGAGCATTTCGACTTCTCCGCGCGCACGCCGCTGATCGTCATCGACGGGCGCAACGGCCCGCTCAACCTCGGCACCGTGCCGATGTATCAGGTGCCGCACATCGTCACGCGCCTGCTTGGTGAAACGGACCCGACCATCTTCGATCTTGCCGCCGTTCCGGTGTCTACGACGCCGCGTCCCCTGCCGGAGGGCAACGTCACCTATGTTGGCGGCAAGCCCGCTGAATTGTGCCGCATGACGCCGCCGTCACCGCTCTGCCAAGCAGCCGCGGACTGGCTGCGTGACGTGAAGTTGCTGGATCATGATCTGTTTCGCGGAAACCAGCACGCGCTGAAGCTGCTCGGTATTCCGTCGGCGATGTCCTGGGCGCAATAGAAAAAGCGTGCTCAGTGTCCCGGTGATGCCGGCAGAAAATTTGACGTGTGCGTCGGCGCGCCTGAGTTCGCAACGTCGCGCACCCGCAGCAACAGGAAGGCCAGCATCGCGGCCAGGATCAGCGGGCCTGCCGGCAGGCCGTTGCCGTTCATCATCATGACCGACAGCGGCAGCGTCCAGGCAGCGACCAGCGCCAGCAATTCGCCGGGCCGAAGCCGCGCGCGCAGATGCAAGGTCACAAAAGTCGCGAGCGCCGCCGACAGGGCCGGCATGTCGTAGTTGAATGCATAAGGCGTCGCGAGCAGGGTCGCGGTCAGGAAGATGGCGCCGCGCAAGCTGTTCGGCAGCGATGTGCGTCGGAAACTCCAGAACACGATCGTGGCGGCGGCCAATCCGGCCACGCCGCTCAGCCAATAGCCGGCGGTGATCCCCCAGCCCAGCAGGCGCGCCGCCATGAAGGGCGTGGGCATCATCAGGACAAAGGAGCCCTCGGCATGTTCCAGGATCGCCCGCTGGAACGGCGCCGCCTGTTGCACATAGGCGATCCAAGGCTCGATCCCGAACAACGCCATGCTAATCCCGGCCATCACCGCCGCGGTGATCGCCGCCGAGAGGATCGCGCGCCAGGCGCCGGCTGCGACCAGCGCCACGGGCAGCAGCAGGCCGAGCTGCGGCTTGACCGTCAAAAGTCCGAACAGGATGCCGGCCAGGCCCGGCCGCCGATCCATCAAGCGCAGGCCGCCGATGAGGAGCGCGCCGGTCAGAAAGCCGTTCTGCCCCGCGATGAGATTGAAAAAGGTGCTGGGCGCCAGCAGCAGGAGCGTGACGAGCGGCCATTTGCGCGGTTGGCCGGCCAGCGCGGCGGTCGCATAGATGGCGAAGGTTCCGCCGCTCCAGGCGACGAAGCCCCAGGCATAGGACAGCAGGCCGAGGCCCAGGATGAGCGGGATCAGATGCGGCGGGTAGGACCAGTTGTGCAGCTCGAACGGCCGGCCCAGCAACTGTTCCTGCAGCGCGTGGAACCGGATCGGATCGGCCAGGTCCGCAACCCCGCCCTCGAGCGCGATGCGGGCCGCCGTCCAGACATTCACATAGTCGCGGCCCAGGGGAATGCCATCCGCGCTGAACAATCCGTCGGCCGTCGCAAGATAGCCATAGACGTGACGGACATAGAGCCCGAGCAGCAGCGCCACGGAGATCAAGGCCAAGACACGCCACGCAAGCGTGGTATCCCTGAAGATGTTGCGTGGCGCTGATCCGGTCGTCATGCCGGAAGAGTCGCGGGGATACGCTTAATGCGCCGTTAAGACAGCGCGCGGGCCGCGATCCTAGAAATCCCCGAACGCCGCGATCGCGTCGCGGTCATAGCCGCGGCTGGCGACCAGCAATTGCCGCGAATAGGCATGCTGCAGGCGGCCTTCGCTCAGTTCGTCGGCGCTGGCGGTCTCCACGATCTCGCCGGTACGCATGATGGAGAGCCTGGCGCACAGATGCGAGACGACGCCCAGATCGTGGCTGACCAGGATATAGGTCAGGCCCAATTCGCGGCGCAGATCGGCCAGCAGGTTCAGCACCTCCGCCTGGATCGACACGTCGAGGGCCGAGGTCGGCTCGTCCAGCAGCACCACCTTGGGCCGCAGGATGAGGGCGCGGGCGATGGCGACGCGCTGGCGCTGACCGCCGCTGATCTGGTGCGGATAGCGGAAGCGGAAGGCAGGGCCGAGGCCGACCTGGGTCAGCGCGTCGCGCACGCGCGTCTCGACATCGCCGATACCGTGGATCGCCAGCGGCTCGCTCAGGATGCGGTCGACCGTATGCTTGGGATGCAGCGAGCCGTACGGGTCCTGGAACACCATCTGCACCATGCGGCGCAGCTCCGGCGGGCGTTTCTTGCCGACCTCGAAGCCGCCGATCTTCATCCGCCCGGTCCAGTTCGGATTGAGACCGGCCAGGGCGCGCAGGATGGTCGATTTGCCGGAGCCGGATTCGCCCACCAGGCCGAAGCTCTCCCCCGGCGCCACGCTGAAGCTCACGTTTTTCACCGCGTCGACACGGTCGGCGCCGATGCCGAAGCTGATCGACAGGTTCTCGACCGAGATGATGGCGGAGCTGCTGTCCGTCATGCCACCGGCTCCAGCCATTTCGCGTCGCGCTGCAGGGTCGGCAGGCGCTCGCGCCGTTGGTCGATCTCCGGCGGGCAGGCGAGCAGCCCTTGCGTATAGGGATGCTTGGCCTGGTCGATGTCGCGCGCACTCACCGTTTCCAGCACCTGGCCCGCATACATGACCAGCGCGCGGTCACAGAAGGTGCGCACCAAATTGAGGTCGTGGCTGATGAAGATGAGGCCCATGTTCCGCGTCTTCACCAGATCGTCCAGGATCGCCAGCACCTGCAGCCGCACCGTGACGTCCAGCGCCGAGGTCGGCTCGTCGGCGATCAGCAACTCCGGCTCCGCCATCAGCATCATGGCGATCATCGCCCGCTGACCCATGCCGCCGCTGAGTTCGTGCGGCCAGGCGCGGAACACCCGTTCCGGGTCGCGGATGCGCACCGCGCCCAGCATGCCCAGCGCATGAGCGCGCGCCGCCGCGCCGGTGTATTGATCGCGGCAGGCTTCCAGCAATTGCTCGCCGATGGTCATCACCGGATTGAGCGAGTATTTCGGGTCCTGCATCACCATGGCGATGCGCTTGCCGCGGATCGCGCGCCATTCCGCGGCGTTGAGGCCCAGCAGGGTCTGGCCGTGGAAGGCGAGCTTCCGCGCCGTCACCTGGCCTTCGCTCAGGCCCAGGATCGCGCGGCCGGTCTGCGACTTGCCGGAGCCGGATTCGCCGACGATGGCGAGCTTCTCGCGCCCCATGCTGAAGCTGACGTCGCGCACGGCATGGACGATGCCGACCGGCGTCTTGAACCGGATGTTCAGCTTCTCGACTTCAAGGATCGGTTCCATGCTCATCTAGCTGTCCCGCGGGTCGAGCACGTCGCGCAGCCCGTCGCCGATCAAATTGAATCCAAGGCTGACGATGAAGATGGCGATGCCGGGATAGGTGCAGACCCACCATTGCTCCAGGATCTGGCTGCGCCCGTCCGACACCATGGCGCCCCATTCCGGCTGCGGCGGCGCAACGCCCACGCCCAGGAAGCCGAGGCCGGCGGCGATCAGGATGACGCCCGCCATGTCCAGCGACACGCGCACGATCAGCGAAGGCATGCACATCGGCATGATATGGCCGATCAGGATGCGCAGGCCGGAAGCGCCGCTGATCCGCGCCGCCGCCACATAGTCGGTGCCGCGCACGGTCAGCGTCTCGGCGCGGGCGATGCGCGCATAAGGCGGCCAGGCGGTCAGCGCGATGGCAAGCACGGCATTCTCGATGCCTGGGCCGAGCGCGGCGGCGAAGGCCAGCGCCAGCACCAGCTTGGGGAACGCCAGGAAGGCGTCGGTGATGCGCATCAGCACACGCTCCGTCCAGCCGCCGACATAGCCGGCGGTGGCGCCGATGACGATGCCGATGGGCGCGGCGGTGATCGCCACCATGAACACGATCAAGAGCGTGGTGCGCGAGCCGTAGACGATGCGGCTCCAGATGTCACGGCCCTGGCTGTCGGTGCCGAGCAGGAATTCACCGCCGGGCGGCAGCAGGCGCTGGCTTAGGGAGCCCGCGGTCGGGCTGTGCTGGGTGACGAGCGGCGCCAGGAACGCCAGGACGATCAGCACCACAAAGATCAGCAGCCCCAGCATGGCCAGCGGATTGCGGGTGAAGGCCAGCCAGCCGAGATAGGCGCGGCTCAGCCTGGCCTGCAGCCGCGAATGCGGCGTCGCATCCAGCAGCCATGCGCGCCATTTCGTCGGCGTCAACGCAATGGCCCACTCGCTCATGGCGCCCTCCCCTCGCAACCCCCTCCCCCGGAACGGGGGAGGGAAGGGGTGGGGGC